>JAQGMY010000387.1 GCA_028292105.1 Ramlibacter sp. | reverse complement strand
GCCGGCAACCACATCGTCGAGTTCGCCAGCGGCAGCAAGTCGCACAAGCCGCTGCCGGCCAACGCCGCGGAGCAGACGCTGGAGCGCCTGAACCGGCTGGACAACAGCCGCTCGGGCGAGTACTCGCAGGACGTCGCCAACGACATCCGCTCGGCGATGCAGGAGCACGCCGGCGTGTTCCGCACCCAGGCCAGCATGGACGAAGGCGTGCGCAAGATCGCCGCCATCCGCGGCCGCGTCAGCGCCATCGAGCTCAAGGACAAGTCGCGCATCTTCAACACCGCCCGGGTCGAGGCGCTGGAAGTCGAGAACCTGATCGAAGCGGCGGAGGCGACGATCGTGTCGGCGGCCGCCCGCAAGGAATGCCGCGGCGCCCACATGGTGAACGACTACGAGCGGCCGGTGGACGACCCGGTCGCGCCCATGGGCCGCGACGATGCCAACTGGATGAAGCATTCGCTGTTCTACAGCCAGGGCTCCCGCCTGGCCTACAAACCGGTCCAGCTCAAGCCGCTGTCGGTGGACTCCGTGCCGCCCAAAGTCCGCACTTTCTAGGCCTTCCCGCTTACGTACTAATGCTGACCGCGACTGCGCCTAGATTCGAATAAAGAGAAAGCTTATGCAAACACGCACCTTCCACATCTACCGCTACGACCCGGACAAGGACGCGAAGCCGTACATGCAGACGGTCGAGATCGAGCTGCAGGGCGACGAGCGCATGCTGCTCGACGCCCTGATGAAGCTCAAGCAGCAGGACCCCACCATCGCCTTTCGCCGCTCCTGCCGCGAAGGGGTGTGCGGCTCGGACGCGATGAACATCAACGGCAAGAACGGCCTGGCCTGCCTGACCAACCTGCGCACCCTGAAGGACCCGATCGTCCTGAAGCCGCTGCCGGGCCTGCCGGTGATCCGCGACCTGATCGTGGACATGACGCAGTTCTTCAAGCAGTACCACTCGATCAAGCCCTACCTCGTCAACGACAACATCCCGCCCGACAAGGAACGGCTGCAGTCGCCCGAGGAGCGCGACGAGCTCAACGGCCTGTACGAGTGCATCCTGTGCGCCAGCTGCTCCACCGCCTGCCCGAGCTTCTGGTGGAACCCGGACAAGTTCGTCGGGCCCGCCGGGCTGCTGCAGGCCTACCGCTTCATCGCCGACAGCCGCGATGAAGCCACGAGCGAGCGCCTGGACAACCTGGAAGATCCATACCGCCTGTTCCGCTGCCACACGATCATGAACTGCGTGGACGTGTGCCCCAAGGGCCTGAATCCGACCATGGCCATCGGCAAGATCAAGGAATTGATGGTCCGCCGCGCGGTCTGAGGTAGATGGAGATGCAAGAAGAGCTCATCGGCGAGAGGGCCCTCAGCAAGCTGCGCTGGCGCTGCCGCCGCGGCCTGCTGGAAAACGACCTGCTGATCGAGCGCTTCTTCGACAAGTACGCCGCCAGCCTGACCGTCCGGCAGGCCCAGGCGCTGACCGACCTGATGGACCTCGCCGACAACGACCTGCTGGACCTGCTGCTGCGCCGCAAGCAAGCGGAAGGGCCCCTGGCCACCGACGAGGTCGGCAAAGTGCTGGAGATGCTGCGCGTGCCGACGGCCGCATCGCCGAACTTCGGGCAAGAGAAACTGTTTTAGGAAAAACCCATGAAACTCGCTGACAACAAGGCCACGCTGTCCTTCAGCAACGGCAGCCCGAACGTCGAAATGCCCGTGTACCACGGCACCGTCGGCCCGGACGTGATCGACATCCGCAAGCTGTATGCGCAGACCGGCATGTTCACGTACGACCCCGGCTTCATGTCGACGGCGGCTTGCCAGTCCAGCATCACCTACATCGACGGCGACAAGGGCGAGCTGCTGTACCGCGGCTATCCGATCGAGCAGCTGGCCACCTCGTGCGACTACCTCGAGACCTGCTACCTGCTGCTGTATGGCGAGCTGCCCAATCCGCAACAGAAGACGGAGTTCGTCTCGCGCGTGACCAACCACACCATGGTCAACGAGCAGATGCAGTTCTTCCTGCGCGGCTTCCGCCGTGACGCGCACCCGATGGCCGTGATGACCGGGCTGGTGGGCGCGCTGTCG
The DNA here is from genome assembly GCA_028292105.1 of Ramlibacter sp. Lineage (GTDB taxonomy): Bacteria > Pseudomonadota > Gammaproteobacteria > Burkholderiales > Burkholderiaceae_C > Ramlibacter. The sequence goes on along the minus strand of JAQGMY010000387.1, from coordinate 7,366 downwards.
GCCTTCTATCACGACAGCACGGACATCAACAATCCGGAGCACCGCGAGATCTCGGCGGTCCGCCTGATCGCCAAGATGCCGACGCTGGTGGCCATGGCGTACAAGTACACCGTCGGCCAGCCCTACATCTACCCGCAGAACTCGCTGTCGTACACCGAGAACTTCATGCACATGATGTTCGCGACGCCGTGCGAGGAATACAAGCAGAACGACGTGCTGGTGCGGGCCATGGACCGCATCTTCATCCTGCACGCGGACCACGAGCAGAACGCCTCCACCTCCACCGTGCGCCTGTGCGGCTCGTCGGGCACCAACCCGTTCGCGGCCATCGCGGCGGGCGTGGCCTGTCTGTGGGGCCCGGCCCACGGGGGCGCCAACGAAGCAGCCCTCAACATGCTGGGGGACATCCAGCAGATGGGCGGCGTCGCCAAGATCGGCGAGTTCGTCGCCAAGGTGAAGGACAAGAACAGCGGCATCAAGCTGATGGGCTTCGGGCACCGCGTGTACAAGAACTACGACCCGCGCGCCAAGCTGATGCGCGAGACCTGCCACGAAGTGCTGGCCGAACTGGGCCTGCAGAACGATCCCCTGTTCAAGCTGGCGATGGCGCTGGAGAAAGTGGCGCTGGAAGACGAGTACTTCGTCTCCCGCAAGCTCTACCCGAACGTCGACTTCTACTCCGGCATCGTGCAGCGCGCCATCGGCATCCCGGTCAGCCTGTTCACCGCGGTGTTCGCGCTGGCTCGCACGGTCGGCTGGATCGCGCAGCTCAACGAGATGATCGGCGACCCGGAATACAAGATCGGCCGTCCGCGCCAGCTGTTCACGGGCTCGGTCAAGCGGGACGTGCAGCCGATCGATCAGCGCTGAGACCAGGGTGAAGAGCATGTCGTCCCGGCCTCGAGCCGGGACCCATGCAGCAGGAGGCCCGCTCACGCGGGCCTTTTTCATGGGCGTGTCTCGTACTTCGGCCTGCCCTGGGTCCCCACCATGAGGTAGTTCACCACACCCATGACGTCGTCCACGAGCTGCACCGACTTCTCCATCTGCTCGGCCTGCTCCCGGGTGTTCACGCACCCCATCAGCGTGACCAGCCTGCGCTCGCCCAGCACCCACACCGAGGTGTCGTCGAAGCGTCCATCCATGCGGATGTACTGCTGCACCCGCGGGATGATCTCCTTGTCGTAGAGGTACGAGTTCGGCAGCCGGCAGCGGCCCACGCGGTAGCAGCTGGTGCCGTGCTGCGCCCGCACGTGCGCCTCCTTGCGCACCTCTTCTGGCGTGAAGCCGGGCGGGCGGGGCACCGGGCAGCCGGGTAGTGCCGAAGTCACCTGGAGGAAGGGATCGTCGAAGGCGTTGCGGCGCTCCTGCGCGAATGCGGGCGCGGCCAGTGCCAGGCTGATCAGCAGGAAGAGACGCAACTCCATGGCGGCGCATGGTGGCGAGGAAACCCCCACCCGGCAAGGTGGCCATCGTGGATCGCGATGACCGCCCGCCAGTTTATTTGGGAAAATACCGAATCGCCATCGCCGCACGCGATGTCTAACCGCCATGCGCCCCACCGAACGCTCCTTCGCCCGCCGGATCGACCTGACCTCGCTGCAACTGTTCGTCGCAGTCTGCGAGCTGGGTTCGATCGGCAAGGCCGCCGAACGCGAGTTCATCGCGGCCTCGGCCGTGAGCAAGCGCCTGTCGGACCTGGAGGCGACGCTGGAGACGCCGCTGCTGTATCGCCACACGCGCGGCGTGAAGCTCACGCCGGCCGGCGAAAGCCTGCTGCACCACGCCCGCTCCGTGCTTTTCAGCCTGGAGAAGATGCAGGCGGAACTCTCCGAGTACGCCGACGGCGTCAAGGGCCACGTGCGCATCCACGCCAACATCTCGGCGATCGTGCAGTTCCTGCCCGAAGACCTGGGCGCCTTCAGCCAGCAGCACCCGCAGATCAAGATCGACCTCGAGGAGCACCTGAGCACCGAGGTGATGCGCGCCGTGCAGGAGGGCGCCGCCGACCTCGGCATCTGCAATGTCGCCGCCGCCGCCGGCCACGAGCTGCAGACGCAGCCCTATCGCCAGGACGAACTGGTGCTGATCGTGCCGCGCGGCCATCCGCTGGCAAGGCGCAAGGCGGTGGCCTTCGAGGACACGCTGGACTGCGACCACGTCGGCCTGCACTCCAACAGCTCGATCTACCTGGCCATGCGCGAAGCCGCCGCCGCGGCCGGTCGCACCATCCGGCTGCGCATCCACGTCACCGGGCTGGACGCCATGTGCCGCATGATCCACAACGGCCTGGGCGTCGGCGTGATGCCGCGGCGCGCGTTCACGCTGATGCACGGGGTCGGCGACCTCGAATGCGTGCGCCTCACCAACGCCTGGGCCACGCGCGACATCCGCCTGGTGGCCCGCGACTTCTCCACCCTGCCGCTCACGGCGCGTTTGCTGGTCGACCACCTGCGCGCCCGGGCCGAAGAGGGCATTGCCCTCGCCGCGTAAAATTCAAGCCTGAAGGAAGACAGACCCATGGGACGCACGCTGTACGACAAGATCTGGGACGAGCACGTCGTCCACTCCGAAGAGGACGGCACGGCCATCCTCTACATCGACCGGCACCTGGTGCACGAGGTGACGAGCCCGCAGGCTTTCGAAGGCCTGCGCGAGACCGGCCGCAAGGTCTGGCGCGTGAGCTCCATCGTGGCCACGGCCGACCACAACACGCCCACCACCGGCTGGGAGCTGGGCTACGACGGCATCACCGACCCGATCTCCAAGGAGCAGGTCACCACGCTGGACAAGAACATCGCGGAGTTCGGCGCCGCCGCCTACTTCCCCTTCCTGTCCAAGCGGCAGGGGATCGTGCACGTGATCGGCCCCGAGTCGGGTGCGACGCTCCCCGGCATGACGGTGGTGTGCGGTGACTCGCACACGTCCACGCACGGCGCCTTCGGTGCGCTGGCCCACGGCATCGGCACTTCCGAGGTCGAGCACGTGATGGCCACGCAGACGCTGCTGGCCAAGAAGGCGAAGAACATGCTGGTGCAGGTCGACGGCAAGCTCGCCCCCGGCGTGACGGCCAAGGACATCGTGCTGGCCATCATCGGCAAGATCGGCACGGCGGGCGGCACCGGCTACACGATCGAGTTCGCCGGCTCGGCGATCCGCTCGCTGTCCATGGAAGGCCGCATGACGGTCTGCAACATGGCCATCGAAGCCGGCGCCCGCGCCGGCCTGGTGGCAGTGGACGAGAAGACCATCGAGTACGTCAAGGGACGGCCGCTGGCGCCCACCGGGGTGGAATGGGACCACGCTGTCGCCTACTGGCGCACGCTGCAGTCCGACCCTGACGCGAAGTTCGACACGGTGGTGAAGCTGGATGCTTCGCAGGTCCAGCCGCAGGTCACCTGGGGCACCTCGCCCGAGATGGTCACCGGGATCGACGGACGCACGCCCGATCCCGACAAGGAAAAGGACGCCAACAAGCGCGACGCGATCGAGCGCGCACTGAAGTACATGGGCCTGCAACCCGGCAAGCCGATGAACGACGTGTTCGTCGACAAGGTGTTCATCGGCTCCTGCACCAACAGCCGCATCGAGGACATGCGCGAAGCGGCCGCCCTGGTGAAGAAGCTGGGCATGAAGGTCGCTTCCAACATCAAGGTGGCGATGGTGGTGCCGGGCTCCGGCGTCGTGAAGGAGCAGGCCGAGCGCGAAGGCCTCGACAAGATCTTCCAGGCCGCCGGCTTCGAATGGCGCGAGCCTGGCTGCTCGATGTGCCTGGCGATGAACGCCGACCGCCTGGAGCCGGGCGAGCGCTGCGCCTCCACCAGCAACCGCAATTTCGAGGGCCGCCAGGGCGCCGGAGGCCGCACGCACCTGGTGAGCCCCGCCATGGCCGCGGCCGCCGCCGTGCACGGCCATTTCGTCGACGTTCGCCAATTCGCCTGAGGCCAGACATGGACAAATTCATAGTGCACAAGGGCCTCGTGGCCCCGATGGACCGCGAGAACGTCGACACCGACGCGATCATTCCCAAGCAGTTCCTCAAGTCGATCCGCAAGACCGGCTTCGGGCCCAACCTGTTCGACGAATGGCGCTACCTGGACAAGGGTGAGCCGGGCGAAGACTCCAGCAAGCGCAAGCCCAATCCGGATTTCGTGCTGAACCAGCCCCGCTACCAGGGCGCTTCGATCCTGCTGGCGCGCAAGAACTTCGGCTGCGGCTCCTCGCGCGAGCACGCGCCGTGGGCCTTGCAGCAGTACGGATTCCGCGCGCTGATCGCGCCGAGCTTCGCCGACATCTTCTTCAACAACTGCTTCAAGAACGGCGTGCTGCCGATCGTGCTGCCCGAACCCGCCGTCGCCAGGCTGTTCGACGAAGTGCATGCCTTCCCCGGCTACCAGCTCACCGTGGACCTCGACCGGCAGGTCGTCGTCAAGGCGCAGGGCGAAGAGATCCCCTTCGAGGTGCAGGCGTTCCGGCGTTACTGCCTCCTGAATGGCTTCGATGACATCGGCCTCACCTTGCTGCAGTCGGACAAGATCAAGGCCTTCGAGGCGCAGCGCCTTGCCACCAAGCCGTGGCTGGCCCACACCCTGCACGGCTGATGCGGGCGCTGCTGGTCTTTCTGCTGCTGGCGTTCGCGCAGGCGGCGTGGGCGCTGGAGCGGGTGCCGTTCGCCGGCGGCTGGGTGGAATTCGCCAGCCTGCAGGCAGCGCGGGCCGAGCTGTCGCGTGACGACGAGTTCATCGCGACCGCCGGCCCGTTCCAACGCGCGGCCATGCTGGGCGTGCAGGAGGCGCCGAGCCGCGAGGGCTTGCGCGCCGGCCTGGCGCAGGTGGCGGTGCCCTGGAGCGATGCCGACGCGCAGCGCTGGCAGAAGGCGCTGGCGACGATCGCGCCGGCCTTCGAACGCCTGCGCATCCGCTTGCCCGAGACGGTGCTGCTGGTGGCCACCGACGGCAGCGATTCCGCCCACAACCCTTACACCCGCGGCAATGCGGTGTTCCTGCCGCGTGCCACTGATGGTGGCCGGTTCACCGACGCCGAGGTCATGGCGCACGAGCTGTTCCACGTGCTCACGCGCAACGACCCGGCGCTCGCCACCCGCATCTACGCGCTGTTCGGCTTCGTGCCTGCGCAACCGCTGGCATGGCCCGCTGAATGGGCCGAGGCCCGCCTGAGCAATCCGGATGCACCGCACCACCGCCACCTGATGTGGCTGCTGGAAGGAGACCAGCGCGTGGCCGTGATGCCGGTGCTGGTCGCGCGCCGCACCACCCTGCAGCCCGGCGAAAGCTTCTTCAGCGTCATGGACGTGCGCCTGGTGGCGGTGGAGCCCGGCGCGGCGGGGCAGCCCACCCTGCCCCGCCGGCGCGACGGCCAGGTCCTGTGGCAGCTGGTGGACAAGATGCCGCTCTACCTGCGCCAGCTCGGGGGCAACACGCCCTACGTGTTCCATGCCGAAGAAACGGCCGCCGACAATTTCGCCCTGCTGGTCAGCGGCCGCCCCGTTCCCAATCCCCTGCTGCTGGAGCGCCTGCGGTCGGTGTTGCTGCAGCAAGTCCCGGCGGCGCCCGAACCTGCCGTCACCCCTTTGCCCCAACCCCAAGCCACACCCACATCATGAAGATCGCAGTCCTGCCCGGTGACGGCATAGGCACGGAAATCGTCGCCGAGGCCATCAAGGTCCTCAACGTCCTCGACCTCGAATTCGAGATGGAGAGCGCCGACGTCGGCGGCATGGCGTACGACAAGCACGGCCATCCCTTGCCGGAAGCGACGCTGAAGCTGGCCAAGGAAGCCGACGCTGTCCTGTTCGGCGCCGTCGGCGACTGGAAGTACGACAAGCTCGAGCGCCAGTTCCGGCCCGAGCAGGCGATCCTGGGGCTGCGCAAGAACCTCGGCCTGTTCGCCAATTTCCGCCCCGCCATCTGCTACGAGCAGCTGACGCACGCCTCCAGCCTCAAGCCCGAGCTCGTGTCCGGCCTGGACATCCTGATCATCCGCGAGCTGACCGGCGACATCTACTTCGGCACGCCGCGCGGGCGGCGCAAGTCGCCCGATGGCCCGTTCGAAGGCGCCGAGGAAGCCTTCGACACCATGCGCTACACGCGCCCGGAGATCGAGCGCATCGCCCACGTCGCCTTCCAGGCCGCCCGCAAGCGCGGCAAGAAGGTGACCAGCGTCGACAAGGCCAACGTGCTGGAGACCTTCCAGCTCTGGAAGGACGTGGTCACGGAAGTGGGCCAGCAGTATCCCGACGTGAAGCTGGACCACATGTACGTGGACAACGCGGCCATGCAGCTGGTCAGGCAGCCCAAGGCCTTCGACGTGGTGGTCACCGGCAACATGTTCGGCGACATCCTGTCGGACGCGGCGGCGATGCTGACCGGCTCGATCGGCATGCTGCCCTCCGCCAGCCTCAACGCCAGCAACCAGGGCCTCTACGAGCCGTCCCACGGCAGCGCGCCGGACATCGCCGGCCAGGGCATCGCCAATCCTTTGGCTACAATACTGTCAGCCGCCATGATGCTTCGCTTCTCCCTCAACCAGCCCGCCGCCGCCGACCGCATCGAGTCCGCGGTGAAGGACGTGCTGTCGCAGGGCCTGCGGACGGCGGACATCTGGTCCGATGGCACCCGCAAGGTCGGCACCCGCGAGATGGGCGACGCGGTCGTGGCCGCCATCACCAAGACGACCACGAAGAGCTAGCAAGCTCCGGTTCGTCGTGCCCCTCCCCGGCCGAGCGAGCCGGGGAAACCAGATTCAAAACCTGAAAGGCGCACGATGAAACTCTCGAACGGACAACAACCGCTGGTCGGCCTCGTCGGCTGGCGCGGCATGGTCGGCTCGGTCCTGATGGACCGCATGCAGGCCGAGGGCGACTTCGGCCTGATCGAGCCCCTGTTCTTCTCCACGTCCAACGCCGGCGGCAAGGCGCCCGCGCAAGCGAAGAACGAGAAGACGCTCAAGGACGCGTTCGACATCCAGGCGCTGAAGAAGTGCGACATCGTCATCACGGCGCAGGGCGGCGACTACACCACCGAAGTCTTTCCCAAGCTGCGGGCGGCGGGCTGGACCGGCCACTGGATCGACGCGGCCTCGACGCTGCGCATGAAGGACGACGCGGTCATCATCCTGGACCCGGTGAACCTGCCGGTGATCAAGGGCGCGCTGGGCAAGGGCGGCAGGAACTGGATCGGCGGCAACTGCACGGTCAGCTGCATGTTGATGGGCGTCGGTGCGCTGTACAAGGCCGGCCTGGTCGAGTGGATGACCAGCATGACCTACCAGGCGGCGTCGGGCGGCGGCGCCCAGCACATGCGCGAACTGCTGACGCAGTTCGGCACGCTCAACGCCGAAGTCAGGC
>JAQGMY010000380.1 GCA_028292105.1 Ramlibacter sp. | reverse complement strand
GGCCGCGCGCCGCATCAGCTTGCCCTTGTTGAAACGCCCTTCCGGGTCGACCCGCATCTTGTAGTCGGCGAAGGGAGCGATCTCCTCGTCGGTGAGGAATTCCAGCTTGGTGATGCCGATGCCGTGCTCGCCGGAGATCACGCCGTCGAGCGAGCGGGCCAGCGCCATGATGCGCTTGACCGCCTCGTGGGCGCTTTGCAGCATCGCGTAGTCGTCGCTGTTGACCGGGATGTTGGTGTGCACGTTGCCGTCGCCGGCGTGCATGTGCAGCGCCACCCAGACGCGGCCCTTGAGCACGCGCTGGTGGATGGCGTTGACTTCCACCAGGATGGCGTTGAAGGCGTCGCCCGGGAAGATGCCGGCCAGCGGCGCGCGGATCTGCGTCTTCCAGCTGGCGCGCAGCGTGTGGTCCTGCAGCTGCGGGAACAGCGCCTCGACCTCGTCGAGCCAACCCTGCCACTGGCCGCGGACCCCGGCCACCAGCGCCAGCGCCTGCTGGACGCGGTCCTCCAGCAGTTCGGCCGACGGGATCTCGCCGGCGTCGTCCTGCTTGCCCAGGGGCAGCCGGCCCTTGGCGAAGAAGGCTTCCAGTTCGTCGGCCAGCTCGATCTTGTTGCGCAGGCTCAGCTCGATGTTGATGCGCTCGATGCCGTCGGTGTATTCCGCCATCCGCGGCAACGGGATCACGACGTCTTCGTTGATCTTGAAGGCGTTGGTGTGCTTGCTGATGGCCGCGGTGCGCTTGCGGTCGAGCCAGAATTTCTTGCGCGCTTCGGGGCTGACGGCGATGAAGCCTTCGCCGCTGCGCGAATTGGCCAGCCGCACGACTTCGGAAGTGGCGCGGGCCACCGCGTCCGGATCGTCACCGGCGATGTCGCCGATCAGGACCATCTTCGGCAGGCCGCCGCGCTTGGACTTGGTGGCGTAGCCGACCGCCTTCAGGTAGCGGTCGTCCAGGTGCTCCAGGCCGGCGAGCACGACGCCGCTGCGGCGTTGCTCGGCGAACATGAAGTCCTTGATCTCCACGATGCTCGGCACCGCGTCGCGGGCGTTGCCGAAGAACTCCATGCAGACCGTGCGCGTGTGCTGCGGCATGCGGTGCACGACCCACCGCGCGCTGGTGATCAGGCCGTCGCAGCCTTCCTTCTGGATGCCGGGCAGGCCCGACAGGAACTTGTCAGTGACGTCCTTGCCCAGGCCTTCCTTGCGAAAGCGCGAGCCGGGGATCTCCAGCCGCTCGGTCCGTACCGGCTGCGTCCAGTCCATCTTGTTCGACGGCTCGAAGTAGCGCAATTCGAAGGTCGCCACCGGCGCGTCGTGGATCTTGCCCAGGTTGTGGTCCAGGCGGATCACTTCCAGCCACTTCGCGTCCGGCGTGACCATGCGCCAGGACACCAGGTTGTCCAGCGCCGTGCCCCACAGCACTGCCTTCTTGCCGCCCGCGTTCATGGCGACGTTGCCGCCGATGCAGGAGGCTTCGGCGGAGGTCGGGTCGACCGCGAACACGAATCCCCCGCGCTCGGCCGCGTCGGCGACCCGCTGGGTCACGACGCCTGCTTCGGTCCAGACCGTCGGCACCGGTTGCGCGTGGCCGGGGATGGCCACGTGCTCGACCTCGGTCATGGCCTCGAGCTTCTCGGTGTTGATGACCGCGCTCTTCCACGTCAGCGGGATCGCGCCGCCGGTGTAGCCGGTGCCGCCGCCGCGCGGGATGATGGTGAGCCCCAGCTCGATGCAGGCCTTGACCAGGCCGGCCATCTCGGCTTCCGTATCCGGCGTCAGCACCACGAACGGGTACTCGACCCGCCAGTCGGTGGCGTCGGTCACGTGCGAGACGCGCGACAAGCCGTCGAACTTGATGTTGTCCTTGGCCGTATAGCGCCGCAGCAGGCGGGTCGCCCGGCGGCGCAATTCGGCCGTCGTGTCGAAGCCGCCGTCGAAGTTGTGCACGGCGCCTTCCGCGGCTTCCAGCAACTCGCCGACCAGGCGATCGCGTTGCGGGTCACCGGCGGCGTCGCGCCGCTTGCCCACCTCGGCCAGGCGGTGGTTCAGGGCCTCCACGAGCAGCCGGCGGCGCCTCGGGTTGTCCAGCAGGTCGTCCTGCAGGTAGGGATTGCGCTGCACGACCCAGATGTCGCCCAGCACTTCGTACAGCATGCGGGCGGAGCGGCCGGTGCGACGTTCTTCCCGCAGCTGGTTCAACACGTCCCAGGCCCGCGACCCGAGCACGCGGATCACGATCTCCCGGTCCGAGAACGAGGTGTAGTTGTAGGGGATTTCGCGAAGGCGCGGCGCATCGCCGCCGACCGCCGCCATCAGGTGTTCTAGTGTGGTTGGCGCGTTCATTGAGGGAGAGCCATGTCAGCCAAACGCAAGCTATCGCGACTGGACGGGGCATGTTACCGCAGTGCAGCAAGCCGTAGCCATGCGCTCATGGGAAACCCGCTTGCCCATCGGGGACGTCGATTGTCTAATCCGCGTCACAAATTCACCGTAGAGTCACGGACTTTGCCCCACGTTCCACAGGAGTCCCCATGCAACTGAAGCTCTCCGGCGCAGCGCTCGCCGCCGCTTTCGCCTTCGCCGCCCCCGCCCATGCCGTCACCGACATCCAGTGGTGGCACTCGATGACGGGCGCGCTCAACGACCGCGTCGGCGAAATCGCCAACGGCTTCAACGACAGCCAGAAGGACTACCGGATCGTGCCGGTCTTCAAGGGCCAGTACCCGGAGTCCATGACCGCCGCCATCGCGGCCTACCGCGCCGGCAATGCGCCGCACATCCTGCAGGTGTTCGAGGTCGGCACCGCCACCATGATGGGCGCCAAGGGCGCCATCAAGCCGGTGTACCAGCTGATGAAGGACGCCGGTGAGCCGTTCGACGCCAAGGCCTACCTGGGCCCGGTCGCCGGCTACTACACCAACAGCAAGGGCGAGATGCTGTCGATGCCCTTCAATTCCTCGACCACGGTGTTCTACGTGAACAAGGACGCCTTCAAGAAGGCCGGGCTCAACCCGGACGCGGCGCCCAAGACCTGGAAGGAATTCGCAGCAGCCGCCGGCAAGCTCAAGGCCAGCGGCCAATCGTGCGTCTACACCACCGGCTGGCCGTCATGGGTGCACATCGAGAACTTCAGCGCCTGGCACAACCTGCCGATCGGCACCTACGAGAACGGCATCGCCAGCACCAAGACCGAGTTCAAGATCAACTCGCCCGAGCACGTCCGCCACATCCAGATGTTGACGGACTATTCCAAGAACGGCTGGTTCACCTATGCCGGGCGCAAGAACGAAGCCGAGGCCAAGTTCTTCAGCGGCGAATGCGCGATGCTGACCTCCAGCTCGGGCGCGCAGGCCAACATCAAGAAGAACGCCAAGTTCGACTTCTCGGTGAACTTCCTGCCGTACCACGACGAGATCAAGGGCGCGCCGCAGAACTCGATCATCGGCGGCGCCAGCCTGTGGGTGATGAGCGGCAAGAAGGCCGATGAATACAAGGGCATCGCCAAGTTCTTCACCTACCTGTCGAACCCGCAGCTGCAGGTGAAGTGGCACGAGCAGACCGGCTACGTGCCGATCACGAACGCCGCCTTCGCCCTGGCGCAAAAGGAAAAGGTCTATGACCGCGTTCCGGGCGCCGACGTCGCCATCCGCCAGCTGACCAACAAGCCGGCCACCGCCAACTCCAAGGGCCTGCGCTTTGGCAACTACGTGCAGGGGCGCGAGGTGATCGAAGAAGAACTCGAAGCCGCCTTCTCCGGCCAGAAGACGGCCAAGGCCGCCCTGGACGACGCCACCCGCCGCGGCAACGAGATCCTGCGCCGCTTCGAAGCCGCCAACAAGGAATAAGGCTCCGAGCCAGCCCAGCCGCTCGCGAGGGCGGCTGGGCCTTTTCATATGGAAAAACGCGTCCTCTTCCGCAGCCGCTGGCTGCCCTATGCGCTGGTGTTGCCGCAGATCGCCATCACGGTGATCTTCTTCTTCTGGCCCGCGGCCCAGGCCATCTGGTACTCGTTCCAGGTGCAGGACGCGTTCGGCAACGACACGCAGTTCGTCTGGTTCCAGAACTTCGGCGTGCTGTTCCGCGACGCCGCCTACCTCGACAGTTTCCGGGTGACGGCGATCTTCAGTGTCTCCGTCGCCCTGTCCGGACTGGCGATCTCGCTGCTGCTGGCCACCATGGCCGATCGCGTGCTGCGCGGCTCCATGGCGTACCGCACGCTCCTGATCTGGCCCTACGCCGTCGCCCCCGCGGTCGCCGGCGTGCTGTGGGCCTTCCTGTTCGCCCCCAGCATCGGCGTGATCAGCTTCGTGCTGCGCAAGATGGGCGTCGACTGGAACTGGGTGCTGCGCGGCGACCAGGCGATGCTGCTGGTGGTGATGGCCGCCACCTGGAAGCAGATCAGCTACAACTTCCTGTTCTTCCTGGCGGGCCTGCAGTCGATCCCGCGCTCGCTGATCGAAGCGGCGGCCATCGACGGCGCCGGGCCGATGCGGCGTTTCTGGACCATCGTGTTCCCGCTGTTGTCGCCCACGACCTTCTTCCTGCTGGTGATCAACATCGTCTATGCCTTCTTCGACACCTTCGGCGTGATCGACGCAACCACCTACGGCGGGCCGGCGGCGGCGACGAACATCCTGGTCTACAAGGTCTACGTGGATGGCGTGAAGTCGGCCGACCTGGGAGGCTCGTCCGCGCAATCGGTCGTGCTGATGTTCATCGTCGTCGCGCTCACGGTGGTGCAGTTCCGCTTCGTCGAGAAGAAGGTGAATTACTGATGGTAGAGAACCGTCCCCTCTCCACGTTCATCTCGCATGCGGTGCTGGTCGCCGGCGTGTTCATCGTGGCTTTCCCGCTGTACATGACCTTCGTCGCCTCCACGCACACGCTGGAGGAGATCCTGTCGGTACCGATGCCGCTGACGCCCGGCAGCCACCTGTGGGAGAACTACGCGCAGGTGCTGAAGGCGGGCTCCACCCGGGGTGCCGCGGCGCCGGTCGGCCGGATGATGTTCAACAGCCTGGTGATGGCGCTGGTCATCGCGTTCGGCAAGATCGCGATCTCGATCATCGCCTCGTTCGCGATCGTGTACTTCAAGTTCCCGCTGCGCCGCACCTTCTTCTGGATGATCTTCATCACGCTGATGCTGCCGGTGGAAGTGCGCATCATCCCGACCTACAAGGTGGTGTCGGACCTCGGCATGCTGAACACCTATACCGGGCTGACGCTGCCGCTGATAGCTTCGGCCACCGCCACCTTCCTGTTCCGCCAGTTCTTCATGACGGTGCCGGACGAACTGGCGGAAGCGGCGCGCATGGACGGCGCCGGCCCGATGCGCTTCTTCAAGGACGTGCTGCTGCCCTTGTCCAAGACTTCCATGGCCGCCTTGTTCGTGATCCAGTTCATCTACGGCTGGAACCAGTACCTCTGGCCGCTGCTGATCACCAGCGAGGAGTCGATGTACACCGCCGTCATCGGCATCAAGCGGATGATCGTGGGCGGCGACGCGGGCACCGAATGGCACCTGGTCATGGCCACGGCCATCCTTGCGATGCTGCCGCCGGCGCTGATCGTCGTGCTGATGCAGAAGTGGTTCGTCAAGGGCTTGGTGGATACCGAAAAGTAATGACTTCGGGGACAGACCAACGGAGCGCAGAGCGCGGTTGCTCTGTCCTCGACTGACTAGAACGAGGGAACAGACCGACAAGCGCGCAGCGCGGTTGCTCTGTCCTCGACCGATTAGAGACAGGGGACAGACCGACAAGCGCGCAGCGCGGTTGCTCTGTCTTCGACCGACTACTGAAAAATATGGCAGGCATCCAACTCAAGAACGTCGTCAAGAGCTACGCCCAGGGCAAGACCCAGCTGCAGGTGATCCACGGCGTCGACGCCGACATCGCCGATCGTGAATTCGTCGTGATCGTCGGGCCTTCCGGCTGCGGCAAGTCCACGCTGCTGCGGATGGTGGCAGGGCTGGAAGAAATCTCCGGCGGCGAGATCTGGATCGGCGACCGGGTGGTGAACGACCTCGAGCCGGCCGACCGCGACATCGCGATGGTGTTCCAGAACTACGCGCTCTATCCGCACATGACCGTGTTCGACAACATGGCCTACGGACTCAAGATCCGCAAGATGCCGGTCGCCGAAATCAAGACCCGCGTCGACAAGGCGGCGGCGATCCTCGAGCTGGGCGCCCTGCTGGAGCGCAAGCCGCGCCAGCTCTCGGGTGGCCAGCGGCAGCGCGTGGCCATGGGGCGCGCGATCGTGCGCCAGCCGCAGGTCTTCCTGTTCGACGAGCCGCTGTCCAACCTGGATGCCAAGCTGCGCGCGCAGACCCGCATCGAGATCCAGAAACTGCACCGCGAGCTGGGCATCACGTCGCTGTTCGTCACCCACGACCAGGTCGAGGCGATGACGCTGGCCCAGCGCATGCTGGTGATGAACGCCGGCAGGATGGAGCAGTTCGGCACGCCCGAGGAGGTGTATCACCGGCCCGCCTCCACCTTCGTGGCCAGCTTCATCGGCTCGCCGCCCATGAACCTCTTGAACAACGCGCCGGGCGGCCGCGCCGGCGCCATCCTCGGCATCCGCCCGGAGCATCTCGACGTCGGCAGCACCGGCTGGGAAGCGCGGGTGGAGACGGTCGAACTGCTGGGCGCCGAACGCCTGATCTATGCCCGCGTGGGCGGCGAACAGATCATCGTGCGGGTCGAGGAATCAGGCCCCTCGCCGGCTCCGGACTCCATCATCCACGTGGCTCCGCGCGAAGACCGCCTGCACTGGTTCGACGCCGGCACCACCAAGCGCATCTGACCCTGCCATGACCGACTGGCCCTATCCCGCCTGGGTGGCGCACCG
>JAQGMY010000379.1 GCA_028292105.1 Ramlibacter sp. | reverse complement strand
CTTCGGCCAATGAACTGCGCATTCCGGTGGGCGAGCCCGTCGAATTGCTGCTGCGCTCGGTGGACGTCATCCACAGTTTCTGGGTCCCGCAGCTGGCCGGCAAGACCGACATGATTCCGGGCCGGGTGAACCGGATGGTCATCCAGGCCGACCGGCCGGGGAGCTTTCGGGGGCAGTGCGCCGAATACTGCGGGGTGCAGCACACGCTGATGGCGTTCGAGGTCGTGGCGGTACCGCGCCCCGAATTCGACGCCTGGCTGCAGCAGATGAACCAGCCGGCGCCGCTGCCGCAGACCACCGAGTTGCGGGCCGGGCGCGACCTGTTCGTCAACCTGGGATGCGGCGCCTGCCATGCGGTCCGTGGCGTCGCGCAAGGCAGGCTCGGGCCGGACCTGAGCAACGTCGGCTCGCGCGGCATGCTGGGCGCGGGGACATTGCCTGGAGGGGTGGGCAACATCGCGGGCTGGATCGCCAGCGCGCAGCACCTGAAGCCGGGCAACGGAATGCCTTCCTACGACCAACTGGAAGGCGCCGAGTTGCGGGCGCTCGCCGGCTACCTCGGTTCACTGCAGTGACGGACAACCACTCCCCGCCTGCCGACGCCCGCGCGGCCCCGCTCTACCCGCAGTCCACCGGGCCGGACGGCCTGCGGCGCCTGGAAGCGGCATGGACGAAGCCGAAGCGCTTCGGCGCGCTCACGGAGGTCAACAACAACCACATCGGCGTCCTCTATATCGCCACCGGGTTCCTGTTCTTTCTCGGCGCCGGCGTGCTGGCGCTGCTGATGCGCATCCAGCTGGCGTTTCCCGGCAGCACCTTTCTCGATGCGGCGAGCTACAACCAGTTCTTCACGATGCACGGCACCGTGATGATGTTCCTGTTCTCCGTGCCCATCGTCGAGGCGTTCGCGGTGCTGCTGTTGCCCAGCATGCTGGGCACGCGCGACATGCCGTTCCCGCGCCTGTCGGCGCTCGGCTACTGGTGTTACGCCTTCGGCGGCTTGCTCGTCTTCGCCAGCCTGTTCTTCAAGATCGCGCCGGACGGCGGCTGGTTCATGTACCCGCCGCTCACCGGTCCGAAGTATTCGCCGGGCATCAACACCGACGTCTGGATCCTCGGCCTGGGCTTCGTCGAGATCGCCGCGATCGCCGCGGCGGTCGAGCTCATCGTCGGCATCCTCAAGACCCGCGCACCGGGGATGGGCCTTTCGCGGATGCCGGTGTTCGCCTGGTACATGCTGGTCACGGCGGCGATGATCATGATCGGCATGCCGGCGGTCATTGCCGCGGACATCCTGCTCGAGCTGGAGCGCGGCTTCGGCATGCCGTTCTATGACGCCACCCGCGGGGGCGACGCGCTGCTGTGGCAGCACCTGTTCTGGCTGTTCGGCCATCCCGAGGTGTACATCATCTTCCTGCCGGCCGCCGGCATGGTCTCGATGATGCTGCCGACGTTCACCCGCTCGCCGCTGGTGGGCCATACGTGGGTCGTGTTGTCGGCCGTCGCCATCGGCTTCCTGAGTTTCGGCCTCTGGGTGCACCACATGTTCGCGACCGGCTTGCCGCTGCTGTCGCTCGGCTTCTTCTCGGCGGCGAGTTCGGCGATCGCGATCCCGATGGGCATCCAGGTGTTTGCCTGGATCGCCACGCTCTGGGACGGCAAGCCCGTGCTGCGCGTGCCCATGCTTTTCATCCTCGGCTTCCTGTGCATCTTCACGCTGGGCGGGCTGACCGGTGTCATGGTGGCGGCCGTGCCTTACGACTGGCAGGTCCACGACACCTACTTCGTCGTTGCCCACTTTCACTACGTGCTGACCGGCGGCATGGTCTTTCCCATTTTCGCGGCCCTCTACTACTGGGTACCGACGGTCACCGGCCGGATGCTGTCCGAGCGGGTGGGCCGCTGGGCCTTCGGCCTCATGTTCGTCGGCTTCAACGCCGCCTTCCTGCCGATGCACCTGACGGGCCTGCGGGGCATGCCGCGGCGCGTCTACACCTACCCTGCCGACATCGGCTGGAACGCGCTCAACCTCGTTTCCTCGGTGTTCTCGTTCGTCTTCGCCGCCGGCGTGCTGCTGGTGTTCCTCGATCTCGTGAGGCACTGGCGCGGTGGCGGACAGGTCGCGCACGACCCCTGGAATGCGCCGTCACTCGAATGGATGGCGCGATCGGATGCGGGACACAGCTTCCGCAGCATGATGCCGATCTCCTCGCTCTATCCACTGTGGGAGCAGGCGGGCCTGAAGAACGACGAAACCGCCGGGCGCGGCTACCTGCCCGATGCGCCGACGACCGAGCGCGAAGCCCTCGTCACCAGCCCGATCAGGGCGCAGCCAGAGCAGATCATCCGTCTTCCCGATCCCGGGTGGACGGCATTCCTGGCTTCGCTTGCCACGGCCATCGCCCTGGCGGCGGCAACGCTCAAGCTGCACTCTGCCGCCGCGGTGGTGGGTGCCATCGCAGCCGGCACATTCATCCGTTGGCTGTGGGTGCTCGACAGGCCCATGCCCCGGGAGCTGGCCGATGCCGGCCGCGGGCTTGCCTTGCCCCTCTCCAAAAATGACAGCACGAGCGTGGGCTGGTGGGGGCTGGCGGTTCTGCTCGTCTCGGACGCCGCGGTGATGGCGTCCTTCGCCTTCGCCTACCTGTTTCTCTGGACGGCGCGCCCTGCCGCATGGCCGCCCGATGGCTCCGCGTTGCCCGGGTTCTGGACTCCGGCGCTTGCAGTGCTGCTGGTCGCCTGCGCCGGCCTGCTGTTCCTGGCTGCAGAAAGGCTGATCCAACGCGATCGGCGAACCGCCGCCGCCGGCAGTCTCATGCTCGCGGCGCTGGCGGGCGCAGCAGCTTGCTGGATCGTGTGGCGATGGCCCGCTGGCCTTGGCATCAGTGCGACCCGCAGTGGCTACGGTGCTGCGGTGTGGACGCTGGTCGGCTACGTCGTCTT
>JAQGMY010000180.1 GCA_028292105.1 Ramlibacter sp. | reverse complement strand
CGCGACGACGTTTCCACCGACGAGATCACGCCCGTGTCGATCATGTCGCACTACGACGCGCGGCTCGCGCGCTTTCCGTACACCGGCTTCGACGCCGGCACCGCGATGCCGATCGCGCAAGGCGCGGTGCAGTCGCAGGGCTTTGCGGTGACGGTGGCCGGCGCGCGGTACGGCAAGGGCTCCTCACGCGAACACAGTCCTGCCGCCGAGAAGCTCGCGGGTATCCGGCTCGTCATCGCGAAAAGCTTCGAACGCATCTACCGGCAGAACGCCGACAACATCGGCCTCTTCACGTCGACCAACTATGGGCTCATCGCACGTATCCAGCGCGGCGAGCCGATCCCGCTCGATGAACTGCTCGAAGACCGCGACGCACTTGCCGCCAACATCCTGCGCGAAGGCGGCTTGCTCCGCTTCGGGCGCAGGCACCTGAGCACTGCCGGCGCGGCGCCCACCAATACCGCAGGGCGGCCGCAGACGCTGTTCGAGAAAATCGTCTCGCGCCACCTGCTGACGACTCCGGTCACGCCCCTGCGGCCAACACCTGGTGACGGTGCGTTCGTGCAGGCCGACTGGCGCTTCATCCACGAGTACTACACGGGCATGGCGGCGCACATGCTGCATGCCACGCTCGGGCAGCCGCTCACGCTGCACGACCCGGCGTCCATCGTCGCTTTCGAGGACCATACCTCCTATGTGGAAGAGAGCCCCGCGCATGCCGGCTCCCCGCTGCTGCCGAACATGCTTGCCATGTGCCGGGCGCACCGCGACTTCGCCGCGGCTCATGGGCTGCGCAGCCACCGCACGCTGACGGAGCAGGAGGCTGCCCTCGACGCCGGCAACAACGTGGCGGGCATCTCGCACGCGATGATGGCGGAACACTATGCGCTGCCGGGCCAGCTGGTGGCCGGCACCGACTCGCACACGCCGCACAGCGGCGCGCTCGGTTGCGTGGCCTTCGGTGTCGGCACCACCGACATGGCCAACGCCTTCGTGACCGGCGCGGTGCGCCTGACCATGCCGCGGGTGCTGCGGGTGGAACTGGGCGGCACCCTGCCGGCGGGGGTGGCGGCCAAGGACGTGGTGCTGCACCTGTTGCGCCTGCCGGCGATCCGCGCGGGCGGCGGCGTCGGCAAGGTGTTCGAGTTCGGCGGCAGTGCGTTGCGCGCGCTGTCGACGGACGAACGTGCCACCCTCACCAACATGACGGCGGAGCTCGGCGGCCTGACCGGCATCGTCGAGCCCGACGACGAGACGGTGCGGTTCCTGCGCGAGCGCCGCGGCGTCGCGTTCACCATCGAACCCTGGATGAAGAGCGACCCCGGCGCGCAGTACTGCGAAACGATCGCGATCGAGTGCAGCACGTTGTCGCCGATGGTGGCGCGCCCTGGCGACCCCGGCAACAGCCTGCCGCTGGACCAGCTGGGCGAGCGTGTCGCCGTCGACATCGCCTACGGCGGCTCCTGCACCGCGGGCAAGCGCGCGGACTTCGACCAGTACCACGCGGTGCTGGCGTGGGCGCTGGCCAGGGGAGTGAAGCTGCCGGGGCACGTGCAGCTGTACCTGCAGTACGGCACGACCGCGGTGCGCGACTACTGCATCGCGCAGGGTTACGACCGCACTTTCGCGGCCGCGGGCGCGCGCATCCTGCAGCCCTCGTGCGGCGCCTGCGCGAACTGCGGCCCCGGCTCGTCGACCACCGCGGGCCAGGTGACCGTGAGCGCGATCAACCGCAATTTTCCGGGACGCTCAGGCCCCGGCCAGGTCTGGCTGGCGAGTCCGGCAACCGTCATGGCCAGTGCGCTGGCCGGCGAACTCAGCTCGTTCGAGCGCTTGCGGCAGGCTCACGGCGCCTGAATCAGGGCGCCGACGAGTTGTTCTCGCGCATGCCGGCGCCGCCCAATACCTGCTGCGTGCCATTCTGGTCGGCGCCCAGCAGGACCTGGGAGCCGGCGACGGTGGCGGGCAGGCCGCTCACGCGCAGCACGGCGTAGAGGTCGGCTCCGTAGCCCGATGTGACGTCCAGCACCTCGACCCGGGTGCTGGCGTAGCTGTGGACGAAGCGCAATTGCTCTTCGCACTGGGGGCAGTTGGGGCCGACGAACACCACCACGTGGTCGCGCCCGAAGGGGTGCGTATCGAGCCGGTTCAGGACCTGTGGACGCACGACGTAGGCTCCTCTGGGAATGTAAGGGACCGCTTGCTGGCGCGACGGCGCCGGCGCGTTGCCGTAGGGCCCGCGGTACTGCGCCTGCGCCGGCAGCAGCACGGCGAGGGCAAGGGCGAAGGCGAGCGGGCGGTGCATGGATTCCTTTCACGCGGCAGCCGGCAACAGTCCGCGTGCCAGCAGTGCCTCCCGCACGTCGGCGGGACCTCGCACCAGCACGGCCTGCAGGCCCAGCGCCCGCGCGGCCTCGATGTTGGAGACGAGGTCGTCGAACAGTACCACTTCGGGGGCGGGCACGCCGATCGCCGCCAGCACGTGCGTGAATGTCCTCGGGTGCGGCTTGCGCTCGCCGATCTCGTGCGAGGTGAAGACGCGCTCGAAGCGCCGCAGCAGGCCCGGAAACAGCCGCTCGATCTCCGCCACGTGCACGGCGT
Organism: Ramlibacter sp.; assembly: GCA_028292105.1. GTDB lineage: Bacteria > Pseudomonadota > Gammaproteobacteria > Burkholderiales > Burkholderiaceae_C > Ramlibacter. Next base: position 15,953 of record JAQGMY010000180.1, on the reverse strand, counting down.
TGGTGTTGGAAATCGCGTGGCAGGGCACCCGGTGCCGCACCGCGTCGATCAGCTCCAGCGTCGGCGCGATCTCGGCTTGCAGCACCGCGTTGAAGCCCGCGCGCACGGCGGCGGCGTCGCAATCGAGTTGCAGCAGGGCGCGCAGGTGCTCGAAGTAGGCCCCGGCGGCCAGCCGGCCGGTCTCGTGTTGCTGGTACGGCGCATCGAAGTGGAACAGTTCGCGCAGGCGCGCCAGCGGCAGGCGCGAGTGCGGCGCCCAGGCTTGCAGGGCCCGCTCGAAATCGACGTGGAGCACGACGCCCCCGAGGTCGAACAGCAAGGCGCGGGTGGGAGCGGGCGGCGTGGCGGCGCAAGACATGGACGGCGAAGGGAAAGCGAAAGCCTGCATTTTGCGTTGCGGCTCGTTGCACCGGCGCGGCGCCCCCGGTGCCGGCCCATCGGCTAAGGTAGGCGCGAACTCCATCCCGTCGCGTGTCCGTCCTCGAACTCATCGGTGCCTTGCTCACGGCCGTTGCCGTGCTGGGCTACTTCAATCACCGCGTGCTGCGCCTGCCCGACACCATCGGCATCACCGCCATGGGGCTGCTGGTCTCGCTGGTGCTGGCGCTGGCGGGGCCGGTCATCCCCGGTGCTTCGCGGTGGGCCAGCGCGATGGTGGACCGCTTCGATTTTCCCCAGCTGGTGCTGCACGGGTTCCTGAGCGTGCTGCTGTTCGCGGGCAGCCTGCACGTCAACATCGGCGAGCTGGCGCGCCAGAAGTGGCCGGTGCTGGTGCTTTCCACGGTCGGGGTCGTCCTGTCGACCGCTCTCGTCGGCGGCGGCGCGTGGGCGTTGCTGCAGCTGCTGGGCTTGCCCGTGCGCCTGGACTATTGCCTGCTGTTCGGCGCCTTGATCTCCCCGACCGATCCGATCGCCGTGCTCGGCGTGCTCAAGACGGCCGGCGTGCCCAAGGCGCTGGAGATGGAGATCGCCGGTGAGAGCCTCTTCAACGACGGCACCGGCGTGGTTGCCTTCCTCGTCCTGCTGGGCATCGCCACGGGGGAGACGGATCCTTCCTTCGCCAGCATCAGCGTGCTGCTGCTGCGGGAGATCGGCGCCGCGCTGGTGCTGGGACTGCTGCTTGGCTATGTCGCCTTCTTCTTGTTGAAGGGGGTGGACAGCTACCCGGTGGAAATCATCATCACGCTGGCGCTCGCCACCGCCGGCTACGCGCTGGCGGAACGGCTGTACGTGTCGGCTCCGCTGACCGTGGTGGTGGCCGGACTCGTGATCGGCAACCACGGGGCGCGCAGCGCGATGAGCGAACGCACCCACGAACACCTGTTCTCCTTCTGGGACCTGGTCGACGAGGTGCTGAACCTGGTGCTGTTCGGAATGGTCGGCCTGCAGCTGCTGGCGCTGGATGCCGACAACGTCTCCTGGCTGGCCGCCGGCCTGCTGGTGCCGGTGGTGCTGCTTTCGCGCTTCCTGAGCGTCGGCCTTCCCGCCGTGGCGCTCGGGCCGTGGTTCAAGCGGCGCCAGGCGCACGGGGTGAAAGTGCTCACCTGGGGCGGACTGCGGGGCGGCATCTCGATCGCCCTGGCGCTGTCGCTGCCGAACTTCACGGCCCGCGACACGCTGATCCTCGGTACCTATGCGGTGGTGCTGTTCAGCCTGCTGGTGCAGGCGCCCACCCTGGCGTCGTACCTTCGCCGGCTCGGAGTCTGCGCCGAGCCGCCACCCGGGAGTTAGAACGTTCGTATCGCCATGGGCGATGGCCGGCGTTGCACGTCGCTCCGGTCCTACGCACGCATGAGCGACAGGCGCAGCACTTTGCAAGTGCAACAAAACATAGATTTCCTCGACACCCCGTAGCCTGAACAAGACCATGAAGATCCTTCCCCTGTTGGCAGCCTCGCTGCTCGTGCTTGCTGCTTGTGGCGGTGGGGGCGGCGGTAGCAGTGGCAGCGGGGGCGGAGCAGGCGGCAGCAACAGCACCGGTGGCAGTCCAGGCACAGCTACAGGTGTTTCCGGGGGTAGCTCTGGTGGAGCGGCGACCGGCGAGAGTGGTGCCGGGTCCGGATCTTCGGCTGGCGGCGCTGTTGCGACCGGGAGCGGCGGCACCGGCGCGTCGACCGGCGCCGGCGGCGGATCGGGCGGCCTGGTGCTTGCGCCGCCGACGGGCCCGCGCACACTGGTCCTCTACGACGCGCCGGCGGGCAGCGAGTGGCAGAAGCTCGGCTTCTCCTACGCCATCATGCTGCGCAACCTCCTGGGTCATTTCGACGCCCAGGTCGACCTGCTGCCGGTGCAGCAATACACCGCCGGCCAGATCGACGCGCACCAGGCCACCTTCTACCTCGGGGCGGCCTACGAGACGAAGTTGCCGGCGGCATTCCTGGCCGACGCCGCGGTGACGAGCAAGACCCTGGTCTGGTTCAAGTACAACCTCTGGCAGCTGGCGGGCGACCCGGCGTACAACTTCGCCCAGACGCGCGGCTTCACCTTCGACAGCTTGCGCGGCATGAACGCGGTGCCCACCGCCGCGGCTCCCGCTCCGGGCTTCTTCGACACGGTGACCTACAAGAACAGGCAGTTCGTCAAGTACTACGCCTACGACAGCGCCCGCAACCAGGTGAACGCCGACCCCGAGGTGGGCATCACCTCCATCGTCGATCCGGCCCGCGCCTCGGCACTCGTCAAGATCTCCAATCCCGCGACCGGCGAGCAGGCGCCTTACGTGCTGCGCTCCGGCAACTTCTGGTACGTGGCGGACATGCCGTTCAGCTACATCGGCCCGCGCGATCGCTACCTGGTGCTGGCCGACCTGCTGCACGACATGGTCGATGTGCAGCACGCGGAAAGCCACAAGGCGCTGGTGCGGCTGGAGGACGTCGACGCCAAGGTGTCGGTCGCCGCGATGAAGAACATCACCGATGCACTGGCGACGCGGCACGTGCCGTTTTCGATTGCCGTGATCCCGCGCTACGTGGACGCTTTCGGCGCGGCGAACGACGGCAAGCCGCAGGACATTCCGCTGGCCGCGGCCACCCGGCTGAAGCAAGCCCTGGACTATGCACTGCCGCGGGGCGCCGAGATCGTGATGCACGGCTACACCCACCAGTACTCGCCGATCAGGAACCCGTGGAGCGGCGTGAGCGGCGACGACTACGAATTCTGGAACATCGTCAAGAACACGCCGGTGGACGAAGACTCCACGGCATGGACCCTGGGTCGGCTGAGCGCCGGCCTGGCCGACCTGGCGGCCAACGGCTACCGGGCAGTGGCCTGGGAGACGCCGCACTATCACGCCTCGCCGACCGCCTCCAGGGCCTTCCCGCAACTGTTCAACACCACCTACCAGCGGGTCGTCTACTACACCTCGGACCAGCCCGACCTGGGCTCGCACCCGGGCAAGGACTTCGCGGCCGGCCAGATCTTTCCCTACGTGATCCAGCGCGATTACTACAACCAGCGCGTGCTGCCGGAGAGCCTGGGCAACATCGAGTACGACATCAGCAAGGTCGACCCGTCCTCGTACTTCACCTACAGCTGGCAGGAGATCTACCTCAACGCGCAATACGCCCTCACCGTGCGCGACGGCTTCGCCTCCTTCTTCTTCCATCCCTTCTGGGCGGAGGGCGACGTCGGCACGCCAGGCCTGGCCGATTTCAAGAAGCTGGTGGACGGGATCACGCAGCTGGGGTTCACCTGGGTGGCGCCGAGCTCGGTGCAGTAGCCGGACGCGGCGGGCTTAAACTTCCCGCGATGCAAATGGTTCGACAGGCGCTTGCCGCGGCGGCAAGTGCTCTCCTGCTCCTGGTTCTTGCCGGCTGCGACAAGGCCCCGGCGCGTTCAGCCCTCAACCTGGCAACGGATGATCCGGTGGTGCTTGCCACCGGCCAGCGCATCTACTCCGCCCAGTGCGCCGCCTGCCATGGCGCGCAGCTCCAGGGACAGCCGAACTGGCGTGAGCGCGACGCCGGCACCGGTCGCCTGCCGGCACCGCCGCACGATGCGGCCGGCCATACCTGGCACCACCCGGACGAGGTGCTGTTCAACATCACGAAGTACGGCGTGGCGCAAGCGGCGCAGCTCAAGGACTACGACTCCGCCATGCCCGCGTACGAGGGCGTGCTGACGGATGCCGAGATTGTCGCAGTGCTGTCGTGGATCAAGTCCCGCTGGCCGCCGGAGATCCGGCGCCAGCAGGACGAGGTGGACGCCGCGGCCCGCCAGCGCAAATAGGCCGCGAGCGCGGGCGATCAGCTGTGCTGGGTCGCCCTTTGCTTCCTGGTCATGGTCTTGGCCTTCTTCGCCTTCTTGGCCTTCTTCGACGGGGTGGTGGCCGTGGCGCTCGCCTTGCCTTCGCTGGTGCCGCTGGCGGTGTCGCCCATGCCGGCGCCGGTGCCCGTGCCGGTGCGGCCAGCCGTGCTGTCGGTGGCGCGCGGGGTCGTACCCGCCGGTGCGGCGGTGCCGCTGGTGGTCACGCCGGCGCCACTGCTGGTCGAGGCGCCGCCGCCCGTGGTTCCGGTGTTGGCGCCGGTGGCCGGTGCCTGTGCGAATGCGGCGCTGGCGCAAGCCAGTGCAACGGCCGCGGCCCACGTGGAGAGGTGCTTGGTCTGCATGCGGTTTCCTTCGAGAGTGGAGCGGGGTCAGCCGCCGTGGAAGCCTTCAAGGATGTCCTTGGGCGGCTTTTCGGGGTCGATGGTGGAGTCGTTGGTGCGCCGCGGGGAATCGAGCTCGCGGCTCTCGGCTTCGGCTTCCTCCAGCTTTGCCTTGACTGCATCGGGCGGGGTGGGATCGGCTTCGTTGAGGTCGGGCATGGGAACTCCTGCGAAGCTTCATCCTGAACGGCGTCGCAGGAACCCGGCATAGGCGCCGGCGGAAATCGCGTGTAGGCCGCAGCCAGCAGCCAGGCCGGCGCGGCCTGCGCTGGTTGCAGTGGATCAGGCCGCGGCGGCTTCGTGCACCGCATCGCCCCAGGGCGACATGATTTCGGTGCAGCCCATGTTCATCGTGCCGTCGCGCAGCACGCCGGCCGGGCAGGCGAAGGCGTAAGGGAACACCGTCCGCCGCGTCGGCAGCACCGGCATTTCCTCGCCGAGCGCCGCCAGGATCTCTGCAGGGAGCTGTGCATCGGCCGTGACCTCGCCGCTGCCGCTGACGTCGATGCGGGGCTGGTGGAAGGCCTCTTCGAGCGACATGCCGTGCGCCATCACGAACGAGCTCAGCTGCATCACGGCCCCCAGGATCTTGCGGCCCCCGGACGCGCCGAAGGCGAACTGGCGCTGGTCCGCCGCCACGCCGACCACCGGGCAGTAGTTGGCCAGCACCCGCTTGTTCGGCGCCAGCGAGTTCGGCTTGCCCGGCTCCGGGTCGAACCACATGATCCCGTTGTTCAGGAGCAGCCCGGTGGCGGGCGAGACCACGCGCGAGCCGAAGATCGACAGCAGTGTCTGGGTCACGGCGCACATGTTGCCTTCGCGGTCGACCACGCTGAAGTGCGTGGTGCAGCCCGGGGCCGCCGGCGATTCATGGTCGCCCATGTTCGACAGGCGCACCTTGAAGGCGGCGTCGAGCGCGCGCGCCATCGCCCGGTAGGCTGGCGCGTCCGGCGGCCCGGCGCGGCCGCCGAGCTCGCGCTCCAGCGCCTGCAGTGCCTGCGCGAAGGTGGGCCCGCCCGTCAGGCCGGGCACTGCGTAGACGTGCCCGCCGCGATAGGGCACCACCAGCGGCTCGACCCATTCGGCGCTGTAGCCCGCCAGGTCGGCTTCGCTGAGGCAGCCGCCCTTGGCCCGCACGTCGCGTACCAGCGCCCGGCCGACTTCGCCTTCGTAGAAAGCGCGTGGGCCGCCTTCGGCAACCTGCCGCAAGCTGCCGGCCAGGGCGCGCTGGTCCAGGTGACGCTCGTTGGCCCCGGTCCAGGAGCCGAGGATGGGCCAGGTGCCCTCGTCGAGGAACATCCTGGCGGCGTCCGGATCCAGTGACAGCGGCTTGGCTGCCGACGCGGTGACCAGCCCCGAGTACCAGTCGGCCCGCAGGCCCTGTTCCGCCAGGCGCACCGCCGGCGTGACCAGCTCGCTCCAGCGGCGCCGGCCATGGCGCGCGTGCGCCAGGCCCATGCCGGAGACCACGCCCGGCACCGCCACCGCGGTAGCGCCCTGCACGTTGCGGTCCCCCACCACGGCCAGCCAGGGGAACAGGTCGGAGCTGCGGCCCTCGCCGCTCAAGGGATAGTCCGCCGGGTCCAGCTCGCGCGGCGAGCGCATGCCGAAGTTCACCACCTCGGCGCGGCGCTCCTTCGCGCGCCACAGCACCATGCAGCCGCCGGCGGCCATGCCGCTCATCCAGGGCTCCACCACGCCCAGCGCGAAGGACGTCGCGACGGCGGCATCGACCGCATCACCGCCGCCGGCGAGCACGGCAGCGCCGACCTGCGCCGCGCGCTTGTGCTGCGAGGCGACCACGCCGCCCTCGCCGGCGGCGACCGACTTGCGCACGACCTGCGCGTCGGAAAAGTTGTCCATCATGCTGGCGTTCCCTTGGCGTGCCGCACGATGTCGGCGTGGGTGGCGAACCAGACGGAGCCGAGGCTCCTGGCGTGCCGGATCAATTCCTCCAGGATCCAGATGCGCGAGCGATAGCCGCTGATGTGCGGGTGCATGGTGAGCTGGAAAATGCCGCCTTCCTGCCAGGCCGCGTCCAGCTCGCGCCGGAAGATGTCGAACACGTCGGCGGGCGGCGTGTAGGGGCGCAGGCCGGCGAAGCGGTTCATGTTGAAGTACACCGCATCGTCGCGGATCCATTCCACCGGAAGCTCGACCACCCCGGTCGGCTCGCCGTCGAGCAGCAGCTCGTAGCAGTCCACGTCGGCCATCAGCGAGGAGTCGTACAGCAGGCCCATCTCGCGGGTGATGGCCAGCGTGTTCGGGCTGAAGTCCCACGACGGCGTGCGGATGCCGACCGGGCGGCGCCCGGCCAGCTTCTCCAGCACGTCGGCGCTGCGCAGCATCAGGTCGCGCTCGTCGGCTTCCGCCAGCACCGAGTTGCGCTCGTGGATCCAGCCATGCAAGGCGATTTCGTGCCCTCGCTCGGCGATCCCGCGCTGTTCGTCCGGGTAGAGCAGGGCCGTCACCGCGGGCACGTAGAAGCTAGCCCGCACGTCGTGCCGCGCCAGGATCTCCAGGATGCGCGGGATGCCCTGGCGGTTGCCGTACTGGCCTTGCGACAGCTTGCCGATGGATTCGCCGCCCTCGCGCAGTTCATTGGTCTCGTGGTCCGAGTCGAAGGACAGTGCGATGGCGCAGCGGGCGCCACCCGGCCAGCTGGCCGGACGCAGCGAGCGGCCGGCGCGCACGCGGTCGACGATGCCGCGCCAGTGCGCCTCCGGCCATTGCCAGGGCTGCAGTTGCCCGTCGCTCATTTCTTCGCTCCCGCGTTGATGCGATGCGCGATTTCCAGCGCGGACTTCTGTTCGGCGGCCACGAAGGCCGCGAACTCGCGCGGCGGCATCGCGACGCCTTCCAGCCCCTGCTGCTCGAACTGCTGCCTGACCTCGGGGTCGGCGACGGCGGCGGCGACCGCGGCGTGGATCTTCTGCACCAGCTCCGGCGCTGCGCCGGCGGGCAGCCAGAGCCCGAACCAGTTGACCTTGTCGAAGCCCTTCAAGCCTTGTTCGTCCAGTGTCGGCACGCCCGGCATGCCCTTCCAGCGCTTGCTGCCGGTCAGCCCCAGCGCCCGCAGCTTGCCGCTTTGCACGTGCTGCAGCGCGATCTGGGTGCCGACGAAGAACATGTCGATGCGGCCCGCGATCAGGTCGGTGGTGGCCTCGGCCACCCCCTTGTAGGGGATCGACAGGATGTCGGCCCCGGTCATCGCCTTCATGACTTCCGCCGGGATGTGGCTGGCGGTGCCGTTGCCCGCGTTGCCGTAGGTCAGCTTGCCGGGGTTCTTCTTCGCCAGCGCGATGAGTTCCTGCACGTTCTTGGCCGGCACCTCCGGGTTCACCACCAGCGCCTGGCCGAAGTTCTGCGCCGCCAGCGTGACGTGGGTGAAGTCCTTGATCGGGTCGTAGTTGGCGTTTTCGTTGAACGGCGGGATGTTCACGTGCGACGCCGTGGTGAAGAGCCAGGTGTAGCCATCGGCCGGCTGCTTGGCGACGAAGGCGGTGCCCACCATGCCGCCGGCGCCGGCGCGGTTGTCGATGATGATCGGCTGGCCCAGCATGGCGCTCAACTTCGGCAGGATGGCGCGCAGCACCAGGTCGGGCGGCCCGCCGGCCGGGGAGGGCACGACCACCTTGATCGGCTTGTTCGGAAAGTCACGCGTGGATTGCGCATGTGCCAGGCCGCAGGCCAGCGCGATGGCGCCGGTCAGCAGCAGTCGTCGGTTCAGCATCTGGTGTCCCGTTCGGTGGAGAGAATCAGCCCAGGCGCACGGGCGACTGGCTGGCGATGGATTGGAGGATCGACTGCAGCAAGGCGACGTTGTGCACCGCGTCGCCACCGGGCTGGGCCAGGGGGCGGCGCGCGGCGGCGCACTCGGCGAAGTGCTCGAGCTCGGCGCGTTCGGTGCTGGCCTTGGCAAAGCTCGTGACCACCGGCTGCTGCTTGACGGTGACGTGTTCGCGATCGATCAGGCAGACCTTCAGGTCCCAGGTGTGCAGGTGTTCCACATCGCCGACTTCGGCCCAGCCATTGCTGCCGAAGACCTGCATGCGCCAGGTTTCGGCCGTCGCGATGACCGTGCCCAGGTAGCCGGTGGCGCCGCTGGCGAAGCGCAGCAGCATCGACGTGGTGTCGTCCACGCCGAAGTCCTGCGCCAGCCGGAAACTCTGGGCGGTGACCTGTTCGACATGGCCGGCGAGGTACAGCATGGCGTCGATCACGTGCACGCCGCGGCCTGTCATGCCGCCGGCCGGCGCCTCGTCGCGGTCATGGCGCCAGTGGCCTTTCGGGAAGCGATAGGCGCTGGGGCCGCAGAAGTTGCCCTCGATGTGCAGCACCCGGCCGAGCGTGCCGTCGTCGATCAGGCGCCGGATCTCCCGCAGCGCCGGCTGGTAGCGCCAGTTGTAGCCCACGCCCAGGGTGACGCCAGCGTCGGCGCAGGCGCGGGCGGCCCGTTCGGCGCTCTCCGCATCCAGGCCCAGCGGTTTTTCGCAGAACACGTGCTTGCCGGCGCGGGCCGCCTGCACGACCTGCTCGGTGTGCATGGAGTGCGGCGTCGCCAGCACGACGGCATCCACCGACGGCTCCCTGAGCAGTTCTTCGTAGCTCTCGAACATCCGCAGCCCATGGAGGGCAGCGAACTCGCGCGCCTTTTCCGGCGTGCGGGTGGCGGCGGCGACGAATTCGATCGCCCCACTTTGCGAATGCACGCTGCGAACCAGGTTCTGGCCCCAGGTGCCCAGGCCGACGATGGCTGCGCGGATCATGCTGGACTGCTCACTTTGTCAGAAAGCCCCATTGGACCCCGGCGGCGGCGATCCGTATATCGGGGATGTACGAACCACGAAGGGCTTACCTTTGTCGCAGGAGGAAGACCTGTCAGCGGCTTCGTACATGCATTGGCACGCCCTCCCGATGGCCGTTGCCGCCGCCGCAGGCCACCATGGCGCCAGACCTAAGGAGTACCCCTGGCGATGAGCGATACGAACCCCCAAGAGGTCCTCTGGGACCTGATCAAGGACACCCGCTTCTGCATGCTGGCGCACCGCCATGCCGACGGTTCCTTGCACTCCCACCCGCTGACGACCCAGAACAGGACCCTGGCCGAGGACGGCATCCTCTACTTCTTCGTCGGCCGGTCCAGCGAAGTGGGCCAGCGGCTGCGGCAGGACGGCAACGTCAACCTGGCTTATGCGAACCCGGGCAAGGACACCTGGGTGTCGGTGACCGGAACGGCCCGCATCAACGAGGACATGGCGAAGAAGAAGGAACTGTTCAACACCATGACCAAGGCCTGGTTCCCGGACGGGCCGGACGACCCGGACATGGAGCTGGTCGAGGTGCGCATCGGTGAAGCCGAGTACTGGAACGTCAAGGAAAACAAGCTGCTGCAGCTATTGAAGATGGGTACGGCCGCAGTGACCGGACATCCGCCGAAGAAGATGGGCGAGCACGCGGAAGTGCGCTTCTGAGCGCCGCGGCGGCGGCACGGTCGCAAACAGCCGTGGCTGGGCCGGCGCGGACGCCGGCGCCGGTCAGTTGAGCGCGTAGCGCGGCGGCGGCGAAAAGGTCGGCGTGCGCTCGACGTGCCGGGCAGGCGTTGCCGGCTCGTCGCCGACGTTGAAGCGCGCCACCACGCCGAGCAGCACGGTCGCCTGTTCGGCGAGCGATGCCGTCGTCCCGGCAGCTTCCTGCACCAGGCCGGCGTTCTGCTGCACGCCTTGTTCCAGTTCGGCGATGGCGGTGTTGACCTGGCCGATGCCGGCGCTTTGCTCGCTGCTGGCGGCGGAGATTTCGGCGATCAGCTCGCTGACCCGGCGCACCGATCCGACGATCTCCTGCATGGTGGCGCCGGCCGAGCCGACCAGCTTGCTGCCGTTGGCCACCTGGGCGGCGGAGTCGGCGATGAGGCCCTTGATCTCGCGCGCGGCTTCGGCGCTGCGCAGCGCCAGCGTCCGCACTTCGGCGGCCACCACGGCGAAACCGCGACCCTGGTCACCGGCGCGGGCCGCTTCCACGGCGGCGTTCAGCGCCAGGATATTGGTCTGGAAGGCGATGCCGTCGATGACGCTGCTGATGTCGCTGATGCGGCCGGCGGAGGCGGAGATCCCCGCCATGGTGGTGGTGACCTCGTCGACCACCTTGCCCCCGCGCAAGGCCACCTCGGCCGCATTGCGGGCCAGCTCGCTGGCCTGCCGCGCGTTGTCCGCGTTGTGTTGGACGGTGGAGGTCAGTTCCTCCATGGAGCTGGCCGTTTCCTCCAGCGTGCTGGCCTGGTGCTCGGTGCGAAAGGCGAGGTCGCGGTGGCCCTGCGCGATCTGGGCACTGCTGCCGGCGACCGTGCGCGCGCTGCGTGCCACTTCGCCCACCAGGGTCCCGAGGTCGCGGGTCATCTGTTCCAGGCCGGTCAGCATCTTCTGCGTTTCGCCTTGCGAAGAAACCGTGACCCGCGCCGTCAGGTCGCCCTCGGCGACGCGGCCGATCACGTGCGAGGCGGCGCGGATCGAACGCAGGATGCCCTGGCGGATGGACAGCCGCAGCAGCAGTCCGGCCACCAGCGAGATCGCCGTGATCCCGGCCGAGGCGAGCAGGAAGCCGGCGCGGTCCGCAGCGGGAATGCTGGCAGCGGCCAGCGCGATCACGCTGCCCATGCCGAGCGCCAGCAGCGTCAGCATGACATTGAGCTTGAGGACGACGGAAACGTGCTTCTTCTGGATCATGGCAAGGGTGACTGTTGCACGGCCGGGGTGGACATCGGCACCGTGCAGTGCGGACGCCGTGACTTAGTCGACGCCAAACTCAGCCGAGACAGTAACTGCTCGCTCGCGTGTGGCTTGCGCCCCACGTGCGCCAGCCGGCCCGGTCGATGTGGATGCGGCCGCTCGGATAGCGGCTCACGCCCATGTTCCAGGGTTTTCCCTGCTCGCGCCAGAAGCGGCACAGTTGGTCGGCCTCCTCCTGCGGCAGCGGCGCGATGTCGACGGCGAAGACCTGGTGCGAGCTGCCGGGTGCACCGCCGGCGCAGCGATTGAGGCGCGGGTCGCGGTACGCCGAGACGATCTCGAAATCCGGCAGCACCTGGCGGGCCTGCAGTTCGCGCAGCAGCACCATCACGTCGCGAACCCTTGGCCAGAGTTCGGGCGGCGGCACCTGGAAGGGCTGCGACTTGCACTCCTTCCACATCGAGGCGCTGCGCAGCAGCTGGTACGCCGGGGCGACCTGCGCCACCTGCTCACGCACCAGGTATTCCTCGAAGGCTTCGACCTCCGGGTGGCTGGCCCGCCAGTGGGTGAAGACGACGGCATCGCGCTCCGGGTCGGCGAGCGTCTGCACGGGGGCAGGTGCCGGTGCCCCCGGGAGACGGGAGGCGGGAGCATGAGGCACCGGCTGCCCCGGCGGGGCTGACGGTCGCCGGCTGCAACCGGCGGAAAGCGCCAGCACCGCCGCCAGCACGAGGCCGAGGCGTCGCCGAAGCCGCGCCTCCATCGCGGTCAGCCCGGCGTGGCGACCGCCGGCTTGGCTGCTGCGCTGCCCCGCGCTGACTTCGCGCGCTGTACGTATTCCGGCAGGAAGCTGCGGCGGCTGCGGTCGGCGAATGCCACCGTCACTTGCATGGCGGTCGCCTCCTCGACCACGCCGCGGCCGTAGCGCCTGACCTCCACCAGGTCACCGCGGGTGAACGCGTGGTGCGCGCCATGCTCCTCCTGGTTCGACGGCTCCTCTCGTTCCGGCGCTTTGCGCAGCAACTCCTCGACCACGGCCTCGTGCGCCTTGATGCGGCGGCAGTTGTCGCAGTGGTCGCAGCGCTCGAACGGCGACTCGCCTTCCAGGTGCTCCAGCAGCACGCGCCAGCGGCATTGGCCGGTCTGGCCATAGAACACCATCCGCTCCAGCGCCTCCCGGTCGAGGTCGCGCTTCTTGCCGTAGCCCTCGGTGAGCTCGCGCATGCGCGAACCGCTCGCGGCCTTGCTGTCTTGCAGCTTGAGGGCGCCGGTGCGCGACTGCGTGACGATCTTGTCCTTGCGCAACAGCCCCAGCGCCACCTGCACCTTCGAGCGCGGGCGTCCGGTTCGCGCCTGCAGCAGCGGCAGCGTCCAGGCCTCGCCGTCCGGCGGCGCCTCCTGCAGCGCCTGCACGATGGCCTCCGCGTCTTCCTCGCCCGGATAACGCCCGGCCATGAAGAACTGCTGGATGGCCTTGTCCCCGCGCAGGAACAGCAGCGTGCAGCGTGCCATCTCGCCGTCGCGGCCGGCGCGGCCTGCCTCCTGGTAGTAGGCCTCCAGCGTGGCCGGCAACTGGTAGTGCACGACGAAGCGGATGTCCGGCTTGTCGATGCCCAGTCCGAAGGCGTTGGTGGCCACCATCACCCGGCGCTCGCCGCTCATGAACGCCTCCTGCACGGCCGCGCGCTCGGCCGCCGGCAGCTTGCCGTGGTAGAGGCCGGCGGATTCGTCGGCGCCCTGCAGCGCCTCGTACACCACCTGTGCCGCCTTGATGGTGGCCGCATAGACGATGCCGCTGCCCTCGGTGGCGCGCACCAGCTTCAGCACCTGCGCGATCTTCTCGTCCTCCCTGGCGACGGGCACGACCCGCAGGTCCAGGTTCTTGCGGTAGGCGCTGGTGTTCACCACGCCGTCCGAGGGGATGCCGAGCTGCTTGCAGATGTCGGCGGCGATGTCGTCGGTGGCCGTTGCCGTCAGCGCCAGCACCACCGGTTTGCCCAGGCGCGGCAGGAGCGGCCCGATCTCCAGGAAGGCCGGACGGAAGTCATGGCCCCACTGCGATATGCAGTGCGCCTCGTCGATGGCCAGCAGCGCGATGGGGTGCGCCTTCAGCTTCTCGATGAAGGCCGGATCGGCCAGTCGCTCGGGCGTCGTCATGACGATCCGCGCGCTGCCGTCTTCCATGGCGGCTTCGGCGGCCTTGCTTTCGTCGCTGTCGGTGCCGCTGTTCACCTGCACCGCGGCGATGCCCAGCGCCCGCAACGATTCGCACTGGTCCTTCATCAGCGCGATGAGGGGCGAGACGACGATGGTGCGGCCCGGCAGCAGCAGCGCCGGCAGCTGGTAGCACAGCGATTTGCCGGCGCCGGTGGGCATCACCGCCAGCGTGGGCTGGCCCGCCAGCACGCGCTCGATGGCGGCCGATTGCCCGGGGCGCAGGCGCGACAGGCCGAAGGTATCCCGCAGCACCTCCCGCACGCGCCGCAGGGTGGCGGCGGGTGTCGGCTTCCTGGCCATGCGGATCAGCGCGATTCGTCCGACGCGTCGGCGTCGGCGTCGGCATCCGCGTCGGCCGAGGCCTGGGCGTCGTCGTTGTCCAGGTCGGTCATCTCCATGCCGTCCGGGTCCGCTTCGGGGAAACCTTCGCCTGCGGCGAGGTCGACGATGCGGTCCGGCATGATGTCGGCGCCGTCGACCGCTTCCGGTCCGGCGACCGTCCCGCGCGAGCCGGTGCCGACGGAGTCGCTGTCCTCATGCGCTTCGCCGGTGCCAATGGTGTCGCTGCCGGAGTCCGAGTTGTCGCTCGGCCCGAGCAGGTCGGCATCGCGGCCGCTGGGCTGTTCGGGCGCCCGGTCCGCGCCAAGGATGCTGCTGTACGCCATGTTCGTTCCTCCTGTGATGGGGCAATGGCTGCAGTCTCCGCGCCAGCCGGACAAGCCGGCGTCGGCACCTGCACCCGTGCCTTGTCGGACAGGGCCGTGGCGCCGGCGCCTGCCTTAAAGTTCGGTGCCAACAGGAGACTTACGTGAACGCTGCCACCGCCGCCGCTGCGGCGCCCGCCGGCCTGCCGCCTTTTCGCCCGCTGCCCGACCTGATCCGCGAGCAGGCGCGGGCGCGTCCCGAGCGGCTGGCCTTGCGCCACGGCGACGGCCGCATGACCTGGGGCGAGATGGACCGGGCCGTCGACCGCGTGGCAGCGACCCTGCAGCGACGCGGCGGCCAGCCGCGCCAGAGCATCGCGATCTGCGGCGGCAACTCGATCCCTTACGTGGTGTTGTTCCTCGGCGGTTTGCGCGCCGGCATGGCGGTGGCGCCCCTGCCGCTCGGAGCGACGGCGGACCAGCTGGCCGACATGGTGCGAGACAGCGCAGCCCGCTTCTTCTTCGCGGACGCCGGCGTGCCGGCGTTCGCCAGCGATGCGCCGCGCATCCGCATGGACCTGCAGAGCGGCAGCGACAGCCTCGCCGAATGGCTCAACGGCACCGCGGCCGCGCCGGCAGCGGTGGACATCCAGCCGGACTGGCCCTTCAACATCATCTATTCCTCGGGCACCACGGGCACGCCCAAGGGCATCGTCCAGCCGCACGGCATGCGCTGGGCGCACGTGGCGCGCGGCGAGAACTACGGCTATGGCCCGGACGCGGTTGCGATGGTGGCGACCTCGCTGTGTTCCAACACCACCCTGGTCTCGGTGTTCCCCTGCCTTGCCAAGGGTGGCGCCATCGTCATGACCGATGGCCGCTTCGATCCCGCCGCCTACCTCTGGCTGGCGGCGCACGCGCGCGCGACCCACGCCATGCTGGTGCCGGTGCAGTACCAGCGTCTGATGGCGGCGCCGGACTTCGACCGCCATGACCTGTCCTCGTTCCACATGAAGTTCTGCACCAGCGCGCCGTTCGCGGCGGCCTTGAAGGCCGACGTCCTCAAGCGCTGGCCGGGCGGCCTGGTGGAGTACTACGGCATGACGGAGGGCGGCGGCACCTGCATCCTGGAGGCGCACAACTTTCCGGACAAGCTGCACACCGTCGGCAAGCCGGCCGAGGGCCACGACATCCGGCTCATCGACGACGACGGCCGGCCATTGCCGCCCGGCGCGATCGGCGAAGTGGTGGGCCGATCCGGCGCCATGATGACCGCGTACCAGAACCAGCCAGCCAAGACGCGTGACGCCGAGTGGTACGACGCCCAGGGCAACCGCTTCATCCGCACCGGCGACGTGGGGCGCTTCGATGCCGATGGCTTCCTCACGCTGATGGACCGGCGCAAGGACATGATCATCAGCGGCGGCTTCAACATCTATCCGAGCGACCTGGAAAGCGTGCTGCGCGGGCATCCCGGCGTGGCGGACGTCGCCGTGGTGGGCGTGGCATCCGAGGCCTGGGGTGAATCGCCGGTGGCCTTCATCGTCCCGGCGCCCGGCGCGCCCGGGCCGGCCGTGATCCGCGCCTGGGCCAACGAGCGGCTGGGCAAAGTGCAGCGGCTGGTCGACGTGCGCTACCTGGCCGAACTGCCGCGCAGCGATATCGGCAAGGTGCTGAAGCGGCAGTTGCGGGACACGTACACCGCGCCTTGAACGGGGGCA
>JAQGMY010000356.1 GCA_028292105.1 Ramlibacter sp. | reverse complement strand
AAGGCGCCATGGAGCTGGGCGATGGCGGACTTCACCGCCTCGAACAGGTCGCCTTCGTAATGGCTGTCGATCAGGTGGCCGATCACCTCGGTGTCGGTCTGGCTGTGGAAACGGTAGCCCTTGGCCTTCAGGGCGGCGCGCAGTTCATCGTGGTTTTCGATGATCCCGTTGTGGACCACCGCGACGCGGCCGGCTCCGGCTTCAGCGCCGGCGCCCGGGCCGTAGCTGAAGTGCGGATGGGCGTTGTGCACCGCCGGCGCGCCGTGCGTGGCCCAGCGCGTGTGCGCGATCCCCGTGCCGCCGGCGATGCCCTCGGTGGAGACCTGCTCCATCAGCTCGGCCACGCGGTCCGTGCTGCGCGCGCGCTTCAAGCCATCCGAGTAAACGGCCACGCCGCAGGAGTCGTAGCCGCGGTATTCCAGGCGCTGCAGGCCCTGGACGAGGATGGGAACGATGTTGCGCGTGGAAACCGCGCCGACGATGCCGCACATGACGACCTTTCAGGCTGAGATGCAGCGACTTTAGGTTGGGTCGACTGCAATATGGCTGCTAAATCCCACCCATATCGGAAGAATATTGCATCAGTTTACTTTTATGAAATAACATTGCTGAAAGATAGGAAACATGGAACATTTAGCGCTTGATCCCACGGACCTTGCGCTGCTGGCGCAGCTGCAGGGCGACGCCTCCCTGAGCAACCTCGACCTGGCGAAGAAGGTCCATATCTCCCCTGCCACTTGCCTGCGCCGGGTGAAGCGGCTGCGGGACAGCGGCGTGATCGAACGGGAAGTGGCCTTGCTCAGCCCGGAGCGGCTCTCGGCCGCCCTCGGACATGGGCTCGAAGCCGTAGTGGAGGTTTCGCTGGACCGGCAGGGCAGCGAAGCGCAGGAAACATTCGAGCAGCGGGTGGTGCAGGACCAAGCGGTGCAACAGTGCTACCGGGTGTCGCCCGGCCCGGACTTCATCCTGATCGTCTACGCCCGCGACATGCCGGATTACCTGGCGCTGGCACAGCGGCTGTTCACCAGCGACGCGAACGTGCGCAACGTGAAGGCCTTCTTCTCGGTGAAGCGGGCCAAGTTCCGGCCGCACATTCCACTGCCGAAGAGGGGGTGATCCCTCAAGGTTGTCATCCCGGACTCGATCCGGGATCCATGCCTCCTGCCGGGACTGCATGGGTCCCGGGTCAAGCCCGGGACGACATGCAGGCTATTTCGCCTGCTTCTTCGGTCGCGTCCAGCCGGCGATCGTCGCCTGCCGTGCCCGCGCCACCGTGAGTTTGCCCGGCTCGGTGTCCTTGTTGATCACCGACCCGGCGCCTATGGTGCCGCCCGCCCGCACGGTGACCGGCGCCACCAGCACGCAGTTGCTGCCCACGTGCACGTCCGCCTCGATCACGGTCCGGCTCTTGTTCGCGCCGTCGTAGTTGGCGGTGATGCTGCCGGCGCCGTAGTTCACGCGCTCGCCGACCTGCGCATCGCCGAGATACGCCAGGTGATTGGCCTTGGCGCCACGCGCGAGCGTCGAGTTCTTCACCTCGACGAAGTTGCCGATGTGCACCTCGGGGCCCAGCTTCGCGCCCGGACGCAGGCGCGAGAACGGCCCGATCAGGGCGCCCTCGCCGACCTCCACGCCCAGCTTTTCGCCTTCGATGTGGGTGAAGGCCTGCAGCACCGCGCCGGCGGCGATGCGGGCGTTGGCGATCACGCAGTTCGGCCCGATGCGCACGTTGTCTCCGAGGCTGACCTCGCCCTCGAACACGCAGTTGACGTCGATCTCCACGTCCTGCCCGCACTGCAGGCTGCCGCGCAAGTCGAAGCGCGCCGGGTCCGCCAGCCGCACGCCCTGCTCCATCAGCGCGCGGGCCTGGCGCAACTGGAAAGCGCGTTCCAGTTCGGCCAGCTGCACCGGGCTGTTCACGCCGTCCACTTCCACTTGCTCCACGGCCGGCGAGGCCACGACCTCGCAGCCGTCCTGCACCGCCAGCTGCACGATGTCGGTCAGGTAGTACTCGCCCTGGGCGTTGTCGTTCGTCAGGCGCGACAACCAGTTCTTCAGGCGCGCCGAGGGCACGGCCATGAAACCGGTGTAGACCTCGCCGATGCGGCGCTGCGACTCGCTGGCGTCCTTGTGCTCGACGATCGCCTGCACGGCGTCGCCGGAGCGCACGATGCGGCCGTAGCCGGTGGGGTCCGCCATCTGCACCGTCAGCAGCGCCAGCCGCTCGCCGGCGCAGCGGTCGATCAGCGCCTGCAGCGTGGCTGGTCGCACCAGCGGCACGTCGCCGTTGAGGATCAGCGCGATGCCGTCATCCGGCAGCACCGGCACCACCTGCTGCACGGCGTGGCCGGTGCCCAGTTGCGGCTCCTGCCGCACGAAATCCGGCACCGCGCGCCCGCCCGCCGTGGCAGACTGGCGCAGGAAGTCCTCCACGCCGTCGGCCCCATGCCCCGTGATGACGATCGTGCGGCGCGCATCCAGCGCCTGCGCGGTGGCGATCACGTGCTGGATCAGGGGCCTGCCCCCGAGCTTGTGCAACACCTTGGGGATGCGGCTCTTCATCCGCGTTCCCTTGCCGGCGGCCATCACGACCACGTCTACTGCTGTCATTCGCTACCCTTCGTGTCCATGAAGTCCTCGGTCACCACTCGCCTCGGCGGGATTATCGTTGCGCTGGCTGCCGCGGTGGGGCTCTGCGCCTGCAGCGCCGTGAAGCTGGGCTACAACAACCTGCCCGAACTGGCTTACTGGTGGCTCGACGGTTATCTGGATTTCACCGACACCCAGGCGCCGGTCGCGCGCCAGGAGCTGGCCCGCGTGCACGCCTGGCATCGCCAGCAGGAACTGCCGCGGCTCGATGAATTGCTCTCGCGCATGGAGCAACTGGTGGCGGGGACGGTGACGGCGCAGCAGGCGTGCGAGCTGGTCACCGAGGTCCGCACCCGGATGGCTGCAGTGGCCGACCAGGCCGAGCCCGGGATCGCCGCGCTGGCCCTCACCGTCACGCCGCAGCAGCTGCGCCACCTGGAGCGCAAGTTCCGCCGCAACAACGAGAAGTTCACCAAGGAGTGGATCGCCCCCTCGCGCGAGGAGCAGCAGGACAAGTTCCTGCAGCAGATGGTCGAACGCGCGGAAATGATCTACGGGCGGCTGGACGAACCGCAGCGCGCGGCCATGCGCCAGGGCATCGCGGGCTCGATCTACGACGCGCCGCGGGTGCTCGCCGAGCGGCAACGGCGCCAACAGGAACTGCTGCAACTGCTGCACCGTATTTCCGAAAGCTCGCTGCCGGCCGCCGACGCCCGCACCTTGCTGCATGGCTGGCTGGAACGCACGCAGCGCTCACCCGACGCCGGCTTTCGCAAGTGGCAGGACGCCCTGGTGCAGGAAGGCTGCCGCAGCTTCGCGGAGGTGCACCAGAGCACCACGCCGCAGCAGCGCCAGCAGGCGGTGCGGCGGCTGCAGGCTTACCAGCGAGACGTTCGCGAGCTGGCCGCCCGGCAGCGGTGAAGGGGTCTGCCGGCCTCTCGCTGGTGTGGCGGCTGGGCGCGGCGACCACGCTGATCGTCATGGCCTTCGCCATGACCGGGCCGGTGCTGGCGGTGCTGCTGCAGCGATCCGGCCGCGGCACCGCCTTCATCGGCGCCTTCTCGATGCTGCCGTTCCTCATGGTGGGCTTGCTGATCCCGGTGGTGCCACGCGTATTGGGGCGGCTCGGCGCGGTGGTGACTTACCGGCTGGGGGCCTCGCTGGAACTCGTGGGCGTGCTCGGCTACGCCTTGAGCGCGCAGCCTGCCGTCTGGGCGCTCTGCTCGATCGTGAGCGGCCTGGGCGCCGCGCTGCTGTGGAACACGACCGAGGCCTTGCTGGCGCAGGAAGCGCCGCCCGAGTCGCGCGGTCGCGTCATGGGCCTCTACCAGACCGCATTGGGGGCAGCGCTCGCGATCGGGCCCTTCCTGCCCGGCCTGCTGCGCCTGGAAGCGCGCCCCGTGCTGTGGCTTTCCTTCGCCATGGTGGCCTTGTGCCTGCTGATCGCCCTGACGGCCAGGCCGCACGCCTTGCACAGCGTCGATGCCGCGCCCAGCGGCACCTGGCAGGCGCTGCGCCTGGTCCCATGGCTGGCGCTGCTCGCTTTTTGCGGCGGCGTCTTCGAGGCGGGCCTGGGGGCGGTCGAAGCGGCCCACGCGTCGGCCAGCGGCATGAGCCTGCGCGGAGCGGCCAGCGTCGCCGGTGCGATCGGCGTCGGCAGCTTCCTGTTCCAGTATCCGGCCGGCTGGGCCGCCGACCGCTTCACGGTGCATCGGGTGTTCACAGGCGCTTCGATCGTCCTGCTGGCAGCGAGTGCGGCCATGGCCCTGGTCGCCCAGGCGCCGTGGCTGCTGTGGGCCTGCGGGTTGGTGTTCGGCGGCGTCGGCGGCGCGCTCTACACGCTGACCATGGTGCAGGTGGCGCACGCTTTTGCCGGGCGCGCCACGGCGGGCGGCACGGCGGCCATGATCACGGGTTACACCTGGGGCGGCACGCTGGGCCCGGTGGCCAGCGGCTCGGCCCTGGAACTGGGTGGCGCGCTGGGACTGGCTGCGTTGTTGTCGGTGTTCGCGCTCGCCGCCCTGCTTGCCGCGCGGCGCTCGACGCGGGGCGCCGGCTAGCGCTCGCCCTTGGAGTGGGAGCGGGCTGCGCGCTCGGCGTCTTCCAGGTCGCGGGCTTCGGCGTCGGAGCGCGGCCTGGCGGCTTCGGCGTCCTTCTGGACGTCGGCTTTCTCGAGGTACTGGCGGATGTTCTTCTGGTAATGGCGGCTGGCGCTGTAGCTGCCCTCACCTTCCACCCCGCGGGGCTGGAAGTCGGTCGCGCCGGCGCGCTGCTGCTGGGGGTCGCTCTCGCGCCGGGGCTGCTGCTGCAGCGGGCGCCGGGCGGACTTTTCGTTCGACATGGGGACTCCTGGATGGCGGCTGAACTGCACCGCCTGTCCAGCTTAGGAAGGACCCAGGGTGGTGCATGTCGGCGGCTTTGTCCCGGCGCTGTCGGCGCTTGCCTACAACTTGCCTATCCCATGCACAACCTTGATGCGCGGGCGATCAGTCCTGCAGCGACGCCCACATTTCCTTGTCCCGCTCGGCCGTCCAGACCCGCGGGATCTTCAGGCCCTTGGCCTCGTCGTAGGCCCGGCTCACGTCGAAGGGCAGGCAGTGCTCGTAGATGAAGACCTGGCCGAACACCGGGTCCATGGACTTGCGCGTGTGGGCCATCGCGGCCTTCAGGTCCATGTTGGCCGCGGCGGCTTCGCGGGCGCAGGAGAACAGGGTCTCGACCCAGCGCCTGGTGTAGTCGATCGCCTTGTTGACCTGGGCGTTGCCGATCATCGCCTCGCCGCGGCCGGGCACGATGGCCTCCGGCTTCAGGGCGCGCAAGGCTTCCAGCGTGGCCGGCCATTCCTGCAGGTGCGCATCGCCGGTATAGACGCCGGCGTTGTATTCCACCAGGTCGCCAGAGAACAGCACCTTCTCCTGCTCCACCCACGCGATCGTGTCGCCGCGCGTGTGGCCGTTGCCCGGCGACCAGATCTGCACGCGCACGCCGCCGAGGTCGACCGTCAGCTGGCCCGGGACTTCGCCGATGTTGGGATTGCCGCCGCCGATCACCATCGTCGGCCAGGTCAGGCCGGGGATCTCCTCGGCGTTGCGGAACAGGCGCGGGAAGCGGTCCATCTCGGACTGCATGTCCTCGGCGCCGCGTTCGGCGATCAGCTCGAAGGTGCCCTGGCTGGCGATGATCTCGGTCGCGCCTTCGGCGAAGTAGGCGCTGGCGCCCAGCACCCGCACCGCGTGGTAATGCGTGAGGAGCACGTACTTGATCGGCTTGTCGCTGACGGTGCGGATGCGCTGGATCAGGTCCCGCGCCATCGACGGCGTGGCGGTGCAGTCGCTGACCATGATGTAGCGGTCGCCGATGATCACGCCGGAATTGGGGTCACCCTCGGCGGTATAGGCCCAGCAATGCGGGGACAGTTGCTGGAAGGTGATCTTCTTGTCGGCCAGGTCGGCCTGGCTGGCAAAGGCTTTGCTCATGGGGAATCCTCGGGCGGTCAGTGGCCACGATTCTACCTAGCGTAATCCGTTACGCATTGTTGAACGAACCGCGCCGCCCTCGCAACCAGTCGACGGCCTGGTCGGCAAGCCGCGCCACGGGCTGGGTGGCATCCACCACCAGCACGCGCGGCTCCGACGCCGGATCCTCCAGCGCCTCGAACTGGCTCGCCACCAGGGTGGGCGGATAGAAGTGGTCGGTGCGCGCCACCACCCGCGCCAGCGCCTGCCGCGGCGACAGCGAGAGATGCAGGAAATGCAGCGCCGGCACGCAGCGGCGCAGCGTCTGCCGGTAGGAGGCCTTGAGGGCGGAACAGGTGAGGATCGCGCCGCCGGGGCGCTGCTGCAGTTCCCGCGCCAGCCGCTCCAGCCACTGGGAACGATCGTCGTCCGTGAGGGGCGTGCCTTCACGCATCTTCTCGATGTTGCTGGCCGGGTGGAAATCGTCGCCCTCCACCAGCGGCAGTCCGAGGCGCGCCGCGAGCTCGGACCCCACCATCGACTTGCCGCAGCCAGCCACGCCCATCACGACCAGGTGCAGTGGCGGGTGGGCTGGTACGTCCTCGGGCATGCGGCGATTATCGGCGCGCCCCTGCTCCCGCCCTGGTCAGACCGCGGCCCCGTGCGGACGGCGGCCCGGCAGCCGGCGACCACCGCGGACGCGGTCCCACGCGAGCCCCGCCAGCCCGCGCGCGAGTTGACCCAGCGCGCGGCCACCGAGCCCGATGGCGGTGCGCAGGTCCGCCAGCGGCTGCAGCACCAGCGCCGGCGTGGGCCGCGGCCGCATCACGAAAGCGGCCGCGGGCAGCACATCCCAGGCGAAGTAGGAAGCGCCATTGGCGTTCCAGGCCTCGATCACCACGCGCTGGCCGGCCTTGATCACCATCGAGCGGCCCACCTCCAGGACATGGTCGCCGGCATCGGTGGGGGTGCGGCCGTGCGGCCCGTCGGTCGTGGCCCAAACCCGGCCGTGCGCGACGCGCAGGACCCCGTCCATCGCCGGTCGCAGCGTGATCGCCCTGCCGCGCGCCAGCTTCCAGGTGCCCGGCAGGGCGCCGGCGGGAGCGGACAGGAGCAGTCGGTCGGTGGAAGCGGCGGTCATGGCGTTCTCCGGTGCGCCGCGGGCAGCGGCAGCGATGGCATTTCGGAATCAGATGATCTTTCACGCCGGCTTGGCGGTCCAATGAAATACCGCTAGGCTATTGATTCCGCCAACGCATCAATCGCAGACCCTTCGGCCACCACCCGGCACCCGCATGCAGCATTCCCAGACGCACCTGCGCACCCGCCCGATCTCCGCCGGCCACCTGCGCGCCTTCGAAGCGGTCGCCCGCCACCTCAACTTCCGCGCCGCGGCGGAGGAGATGGCGCTGACGCAATCCGCGGTCAGCCGCCAGATCCAGGGGCTGGAAGAAGAAGTCGGGGTGAGCCTGTTCCTGCGCCACACCCGCGCCGTGGAACTCACCAGCGCGGGCGCGCAATTGCTGATGGCCGTGTCCCAGGGCTTGCCGCGCATCGACGGCGCCGTGCGCCAGATCCGGCAGAGCGCCGGCCGGCGCGCGGTGGCGCTCACCACCTTTGCCTCGTTCGCCTCGATGTGGCTGATCCCGCGGATGGAGCAGTTCCAGCGCGACAACCCGGAGATCGATATCCGCATCGATGCCAGCGACGCCACGCTGGACCTGGACATCGCCGACGTCGACCTGGCGCTGCGCTATGGCCCCATGGCCCACATGCCGCCGCAGGCCGTCCGGCTGTTCGGCGAGCAGTTGACGCCGGTGGTGAGCCCGTGGCTGCTCAAGGACGGCGCCGTGTTCGACAAGCCCGCCGATGTCGCGCAGTTCACGCTGATCGAAGCGGGGGACGCGCACCAGACGCACCTGCAGTGGCTGACGTGGCGCCGCTGGTTCGACGAGCATGGCCTGAGCAAGCTGCAGCCCAGGCGCTGGCTCTACTTCAACTATGCCTACCAGATGGTGCAAGCCGCGCTCGCCGGACAAGGCGTCGTGCTGGCCCGCCTGCCGCTGGTGGCCGAGAGCCTCGCCAACGGCGACCTGGTCGAGCCGCTGCCGAAACTGCGCATGGACTCACCGATGGCCTACTGGATGATCGTCGGCCCGCGCAGCGCGCAGCGGCCGGAAATCCGGGCGTTCTGCGACTGGCTCATGAGCCAGTCGAGGATCACCCGGCAGACGATAGGGGAAGTGCCCGACCCGGATACCGTCGATGACATCGATTGACCCGGCAAGCCGCCCGCAGCCGGGATCGCCGCTCTCAGTCGTCGCCCAGGGGGATCGGCCAGACCACGCCCAGTTCGTTGAGGATCGTGTCCAGCGGCACGTCGTGCGGTTCCGGCTCCAGGTTGGGCAGCAGCCCGGAGGCGAAGCCGACGCCCACCGTGTGGGGCCTGGGTTGCAGCTGGGCCAGCGTCCGGTCATAGAAGCCGCCGCCGTAGCCCAGCCGGTTGCCGCCCATGCCGTAGCCGACACACGGCACGAAGAGCAGCGTCGGCACCACGATTTCGGTTTCTTTTGGCTTGGGAATGCCGAAAGCGTCTTCTTCCATCGGGCAGCCGGGGAACCACGCATGGAATTTCAGCGTCTGATGGACCTTGTCCACCACCGGCAGAGCGATCCGGCGCATTTGAGGTTCATCCAGCAGTTCGCCGTCTTCCTTCCATCGATGCAGCGCCGGCAAAGGGTCGAATTCCCCCTTGATCGGCCAGTAAGCACCGATGATGGAGTCCGGACGTCCCACCAGCCAGATGCGCATCACGCGCTGCAGCAGATCGGACCTGTGTAGGCGATCCGTCATGTTCAGGCGTTGCTCGATGAGCTGCTTGCGCAGAAGTTTTTTTTCTTCCGACCTGTCCATTGAATTTCCGATGAAGTTGAGAACGATTCTGGCATCTCTCGCGGCGGTCCTCGCCGGCTGCGTGCAGGTGCATGCGCCGGACACCCCGCGGACCACGGTGCAGGGCACTCCAGGCCAAGCCGCGCCTGCCAGGCCAGCCGAGCCTGCCGCGTCGTCCGCGCAAGCTGTGCCGGCGGCGCCAGCCGCCCCTGCGGCGCAAGCCGAGCCAGCCGCGGAGCCCGACCTGACGCCGCTGACGCTGGGCTCCGCCAACCAGGCCCGCGACTCGCTGATCCTGGAGATGCAGCAGGCCTTCCGGCAGGGCAACCGCGCCCGGCTGGCGCAACTGCTGCCGCAGGCGCAGGGGCACGCACTGGAGCCCTGGGCCGCCTATTGGGAGCTGCGGGCCCGACTCGACGTCGCCGGCAACAGCGAGGTGCAGCAGTTCTTCACCCGCTACGCAGGCACGTACCAGGAAGACCGCTTGCGCAACGACTGGCTGCTGATGCTGGGCCAGCGGCGCGACTGGGAAGCCTTTGCCCAGGAGTATCCCAAGTTCCGCATGAAAGACGACCGCGAGGTCACCTGCTACGCGCTGCTGGTGCAGTCGCTGCAGGAGGGCTCGAACACGTCGCCGGCAGTGGTCGACGAGGTGCGCCGCCTGTGGCTGGCCCAGCGGGAGGCGGACGATGGCTGCACGATAGCCGCCAGCCGCCTGATCGGCCTCAACTTCGGCAGCAAGCGCATGACGGCGGCGGACGCCTGGCGCAAGGCGCGACAGTCGATCGAGGCCAACCGCCCGCGCGCAGCCGCCGGCGCCATCGAGATCGTCGCCCCCGAGGCGCTCGCGGTGCTCAACGAACTGAACTCCAGCCCTTCGAAGTTCCTGACCAGCAAAGTCGTCGCCGCTTCGCGCGTGCGCCGCGAAATGATCGGCCTGGCGCTGATCAAGCTGGCCACCACGGACGTCGAAAGCGCCGCCTCCCAGCTGGAAAACAAGTGGGGCCCGCAGATGCCGCCGGAGGAGCGCGACTGGATCTGGGGCGTGATCGGGCGCCAGGCCACGCAGCGCCTGATGCCGGAAGCGGCCAGCTATTTCGGGCGCATCACCAAGCACGAGCACCTGAGCGACGAACTCCTGGGCTGGAAGGTCCGCTCCGCCTTGCGCGCCGGCCGCACCCCGGACTGGAAGGCGATGCAGCAGGCGATCGACGGCATGACCAAGGAAGGCGAGTCGGACCCGACCTGGGTCTACTGGAAGGCGCGGGCGCTGCTCGGCACCGGCCAGTCCGAAGGCCAGCGGGCCGAAGCGCAGAAGCTGCTGGAATCGATTGCCTCGCCCAAGGGCTTCTACGAGCAGCTGGCGCTGGAAGAGCTCGGGCAGAAGGTGGTGGTGCCGGCCAAGCCCGCGCCCTTGACCACCGCCGAAAAGAGGGCGGCGCGCCGCGACCCCGGATTGAACCGCGCGCTGTACGCCATCCAGATCGGCCTGCGCTCGGAAGGCAACCGCGAATGGAACTACACCACCAACCTGCACCGCACCGGCGGGCTGTCCGACCGCGAGCTGATGGCCGCAGCCCAATTCGCCTGCGACCGGCAGGTATGGGACCGCTGCATCAACACCAGCGAACGCATGAAGACGGAGTTCAACTTCGAGCAGCGCTTCCCCACGCCGTTCCGCGATTCGGTCGTGCGCCGCAGCAAGGAGATCAATCTCGACCCGGCCTACGTGTACGGCCTGATCCGGCAGGAAAGCCGCTTCGTGATGGACGCCCGCTCCACCGTGGGCGCGTCCGGCCTGATGCAGGTGATGCCCGCGACGGCGCGCTGGACGGCCGGCAAGCTGGGCATGCGCGGCTTCCAGGTGGAACAGCTCAACGACCGCGACACCAACATCGCGATCGGCACCGGCTACCTCAAGCTGGTGCTGGACGACTTCGCCGGCTCGCTGCCCATGGCGGCTGCGGCGTACAACGCCGGCCCGAGCCGGCCGCGGGCCTGGCGCAATGGCCCGGTGATGGAGGGCGCCGCCTGGGCCGAGACCATCCCGTTCCAGGAAACGCGCGACTACGTGAAGAAGGTGGTCTCCAACACCACCTTCTACGCCGCGATGCTCACCGGCCAGCCGCAGTCGCTGAAGGCGCGCATGGGGACCATCGGTCCGCGTGAATCGGCGCAAGCCGAGCCGAACCGCGAAATCCCCTGAGGATGGCGTCCGTCGGCGAGACCATCCTGCAGACGCTGGTCGACGAGTTTTCCGACCTCGGTGACGCCCAGGAGGTGACCCAGCTGCTGGTGCGGCTGCTGGTGGCGGCCTTCCTCGGCGGCCTGCTCGGACTCGAGCGCGAACTGCACGGCAAGCCGGCCGGCATCCGTACCCACATGCTGGTCGCGGCCGCGTCGGCCTTGTTCGTCCTGGTGCCCGTGCAGATGGGAATGGACGAGGAGGGCCTGAGCCGCGTCATGCAGGGCCTGCTGGCCGGGGTCGGCTTCATCTGCGCCGGCGCCATCCTCAAGAGCGAACAGCAGGAGCAGGTGCAGGGCCTCACCTCCGCCGCGGGCATCTGGATGACCTCGGCGATCGGCGTTGCCGCCGGACTCGGACGTGAAATGACGGCGTTCCTCGCAACGATGCTGGTGCTCGGCATCCTGCTGCTGGAGGGCCCGCTGCGACGGCAGGGCGTCAGCCGCGACGCGGGCCCGCGCGACTAGCATCAATTCCTGCATCTTTCTGCATGAATGACATTGAGGCTCGGCCTTAGCATCGGCCAAGTCCCACCCGGAGTCCGCCATGCCCACGCTCTACATCGGCAACAAGAACTATTCGTCCTGGTCCATGCGGCCGTGGGTGCTGCTCAAGCAAGCCGGCATCCCTTTCGAGGAGCGCATGGTCCGCTTCGACGCCTTCGAAGCCGATTCCCGCTTCAAGGCGGAGGTCCTGAAGGTCAACCCTGCCGGCCGGGTGCCGGTGCTGGTCGACCAGGGCCTGGCGGTCTGGGACTCGCTGGCGATCGTCGAATACGTGGCGGAGAAATTCCCCGAACAGGCGCTGTGGCCGCGCGCCGTGCAGGCCCGCGCCCGCGCCCGCAGCGTGGTGGCGGAAATGCATTCGGGCTTCAGCGCCTTGCGCACCCACTGCCCGATGAACATCGAAGCGGCGCTGCCGCACATCGGCGCGCTGGTGTGGCGCGACCAGGCGGGCGTCCGCGCCGACATCGAGCGGATCTCCAGCATGTGGACCGGCCTGCTCGAGGCCCATGGCGGACCGATGCTGTTCGGCGAATTCAGCATTGCCGATGCCTTCTTCGCGCCGGTGTGCATGCGGCTGCGCACCTATGCGCTGCCCGTGCCGGCCGCGGTCAGCGACTACATCGGCCGGGTCTGCGCATTGCCGGGCGTGAAGGCCTGGATCGACGATGCGCTGCAGGAGCATGACTTCGTGGCGATGGACGAGCCGTACCGGACTTCCCGGGGTTAGAGGCCGGGCGTCGCGCCTTACACTTGCCCGATGCAGATCTTCCGGGTGGGCGGTGCGGTGCGCGATGCGCTGCTGGGGCTGCCGGTCCATGACGAGGACTGGGTGGTGGTCGGAGCGACGCCGGACCAGATGATCGCCGCCGGCTACCTGCCGGTGGGCAAGGACTTCCCGGTCTTCCTGCATCCGCAGACGCGCGCGGAATACGCGCTGGCACGTACCGAGCGCAAGACCGGCCGCGGCTACCACGGCTTCGTCTTCCACAACTCGCCCGACGTCACCCTGGAAGAAGACTTGGCGCGGCGCGACCTCACGATCAACGCGATCGCGCAGGCCGAAGACGGCACGTTGACCGATCCCTACGGCGGCCAGGACGACCTGCGCGACCGCGTGCTGCGCCACGTGACCGAGGCATTTCGCGAAGACCCGGTGCGCATCCTGCGCGTGGCCCGCTTCGCCGCCCGGTTCACCGAGTTCCAGCTGGCGCCGGAAACGATGGACCTCATGCGCGCCATGGTCGCCGATGGCGAAGCCGATGCGCTGGTGCCGGAACGCGTGTGGCAGGAACTCGCGCGCGGCCTGATGGAGGCCCGGCCGTCTCGCATGTTCGAGGTGCTGCGCGACTGCGGCGCCCTGGCCCGCGTGCTGCCGGAAGTCGATCGCCTGTGGGGCGTACCGCAGCGGGCCGACTACCACCCGGAGGTCGACACCGGCGTCCACCTGATGATGGTGCTGGACATGAGCGCTCGGCTGGCCGCGCCCTTGCCGGTGCGCTTCGCCTGCCTGACGCACGATCTTGGCAAGGGCACGACGCCGCCGGAAGTCCTGCCCAAGCACATCGGCCACGAGCAACGCAGCGCCCGGCTGCTGCAGAAGGTGTGCAACCGGCTGCGCGTGCCGAACGAATGCCGCGAGCTGGCCGACGTCGTGGCGCGCGAGCACGGCAACATCCACCGCAGCGGCGAGTTCGGCGCCGCGCCCGTGGTGCGGCTGCTGGAACGCTGCGACGCGTTCAGGAAGCCGGAGCGCTTCGAACAGGTGCTGCTGGCCTGCGAGTGCGATGCACGCGGCCGCGGCGGGCTGGAGGAACAGCCTTATCCGCAGCGGCCGCGGCTGCTGGCGGCGTTGAAGGCGGCCCAGACAGTGGACACGGCAACGATCGCCGCGCAGGCGCGCGAGCGCGGCCTCGAGGGACCGCAGATCGGCGAAGAAATCCTGCGGGCGCGCACCCACGTCGTGCGCGACCTGCTGGCACCCGAGTCTTCCCTGTAGGGTGTGCAAGCCTGCTTGCGCACCATGCGTGAGGCGGCGGTGCGCAGCGAAGCTGCACACCCTACGAGGCCCCCTGCGATCAACCCAGCAAGGCCAGCGCCGCGTAGTCGCCGACGCGCTCGGCCAGTCCGGCCGGCGCCAGCTCGCAGCCGGCCGTCAGCGCCGGGAAGCGGCTGCTGACCTGCTCCTGCAGCCGCGGCAGGAGGTAGTCCTTGTTGTGCGCGAACACGCTGCCGCCCAGGCTGATGCGCTGCAGGTCCAGCGTCACGGTGACGTTGTAGAGCGCACGGCCCATGACGCGGCAAAGCTCATCGACGGTCGTCATCGCGGCGGCATCGCCGCTGCGGGCGCGCTGCAGCAGCGTGGCGGCGTCCGCACCGAAGCGGCGCGCCACGGCATTGCCGGCCACCAGCGCCTCCACATCGCCGACGTTGCCGCAGCCGCACAAGGCGTCGTCGTTGTCGCTGACGAACATGTGGCCGCCATGGCCGGCGTTGCCGTTCTTGCCGCGCAGCACGCGGCCGTCGACGCAGAAACCCATGCCGACGCCCGTGCTCCAGGTGACGTAGGCACAGTTGTCGACACCCTGCAGCGCCCCCCAGCGGCGCTCTGCCTCGAGTGCGGCGACGCAGTCGTTCTCCACCCGCACTTCACGGAAGCGCCGGCGCAGCGGCGCCTCCAGGGTGGCCGTCATCCAGTCGTTGGGCAGGCCGCGCTCCGGGCCGGCCAGGCCGCCGCAGATGTTGGGCGCCGCCAGTTCCACCAGGCGTTCACGCAGCACGAAGGGACCGGCCGAAGACACGCCCGCGCGCTGCACCGTGGAGGCGTCGACGTGCGCTTCGGCGCAGGCTTCGTCGACCATGCGGATCACCTGCAGCGCCAATGCGTCGTTGCTGCCGGTCTTGGCAGTCGGCTCGGCCCGGCGGGCAATCAGCTCCAGGCCCGCGCCCGTATTGAGGCTGACGGCGACCTTGGTGCCGCCGATGTCGATGCAGGCTTTCATGGGATCACAACAACTTGGAGACCAGCGCCGCCAGCATGCTGAGCACGATGGTCGTGGTGAGGGGAATGAAGATCTCGCGGCCGAACAGCTTGAAGCGCAGGTCCCCCGGCAGCTTGCCGAAGCCGAGCTTCTGCAGCGCCGGCGAGAACCAGCTGATCAGCATCAGCGCGAGAAAGACGACGATGATCCAGCGAATCATTTCGATCCTAGTGTGCCTTCAAGACGGGTCACAGTGTGTGCGTCCGGTCCCCTTCGCGGAACCCGACGGCGTCCCAGAACGCGCCCCGCTGGAAGGCTATCACCTTGAAGAGCTCGCCCATCTCGTGCTCGGCGATCAGGCGCTGGGCGGCGACGCGCTCGGGCAATGTCGCGGCGCCCATCATCTGCGCCATGCCGCAGTTCAGCAGGAAGCGTCCTTGCGAGGCGAAGCCCAGGGTCGGGAGTCCCGCTTCCTGCGCGGCGACCGCGATGCCGGTGAAGTCGACATGCGCGGTGATGTCCTTCTCGCCAGGCGCATCGAGCGGATCGGGGTCGGCCAGGTGGCCGCGGTGGCACATGAGGGTCCCCATGTGCCGTTGCGGGTGGTAGTACTCGGACTCGGGAAAGCCGTAGTCGATGAAGAAGGCGGCGCCGGCACCGAGGCGGTCGGCCAGCGTGCGCATGAAGGCCTGCGCCTGCGCATGGACCTCCGTGAGGTAATCGTGCGGGCCGGCGATCTCCACCGGCGGCCGCAGCTCGGTGGGGCGGTCGCTCCAGGCCAGCGCTGGCGCCGGCTCGGGCCGGACCGTCGGCGCCGGCGGGCGCAGGCCGACGCCTCGCTCGTGCCAGACGCCGTCCTTGCGCACCAGCAGCTTCACGGGCATGGCGTCCAGCACCTCGTTGCCGACCACCACGCCCGCGATCCGCTCGGGCAGCTCGCTCACCCACTGGACGCGCTGGCCGAATGCCGCCAGCGCCTGCTGCTGGCGCTCGCGCAAGGTGGCCGAGAGCTCGACGATCGTATAGCGCCTGACCTGTCCGCCCAGCGCAGCCAGCAGCTGCAGCGCCAGGGCTCCGCTGCCGGCGCCGAATTCCCACAGGTCGCGGGTGCCGGTGCGCTCCAGGGCTTCGCGCACCTGCACCGCCAGCGCCTGGCCGAACAGCGGCGTCATTTCGGGTGCGGTGACGAAGTCGCTGCCGGACTGCGGCATGCGGCCGAACTTGCGCGAAGTGCTGGCGTAGTAGCCGAGCCCCGGGGCATAGAGCGCCAGCGCCATGTAGCGGTCGAAGGGCAACCAGCCGCCGGCCCGCGTCACC
Organism: Ramlibacter sp.; assembly: GCA_028292105.1. Lineage (GTDB taxonomy): Bacteria > Pseudomonadota > Gammaproteobacteria > Burkholderiales > Burkholderiaceae_C > Ramlibacter. The sequence continues at coordinate 5,382 of JAQGMY010000356.1, read as the reverse complement.
TGTTGCACCATCAGCCGGCGCAGCGCGCTCGTTACACTCGTTCCATGTGGTTCCACCGCGCGATTGTCCGTCAATGAGCGACCGTTCACCCCGGACGGTGCTGGTCACGGGCGCGGCCAGGCGCCTGGGCCGCAGCATCGCGCTCGACCTGGCGCGGGCGGGCTGGCAGGTCGCGGTGCACTACCGCGGCTCGCAAGCCGATGCACAACAGACTGTCGCCGAGTGCAGCGGGCACACGCCGGCGGCCGCCTTCCAGGCGGACCTCGACGACGAAACCCAGGTCCGGGCGGTCCTGCCGCAGGTGGTGGCGCACTTCGGCGCCGTCGATGCGGTCGTGAACAGCGCCTCGCGCTTTGAACACGACGACGCGGCCAGCTTCAGCTTTGCGCGGCTCGCAGCGCACCTGGCCACCAACACCGCCGCACCCATCGTGCTGGCGCAGGCGCTCGCCGCGCATGCCCACGCCACGGGCCGCACCGGCGTCGTCGTCAACCTGCTGGACCAGAAGCTGTGGAATCCGAATCCCGACTTCCTCAGCTACACCTTGTCGAAGGCGGCGCTGGAAGCGGCCACCACCCTGCTGGCCCAGGCACTGGCGCCGCAGCTGCGCGTGGTCGGCGTCGCCCCCGGACTGACGCTCACCAGCCACATGCTGTCGCAGGAACAGTTCGAGCAGCTGCATCGCCTGTCGCCGCTGGGGCGCTCCTCCACGCCCGAGGAGGTGGCGCACGCGGTGCGCTTCGCGCTGGAGAACCGGGCCATCACCGGCACCACCCTGCTGGTCGACGGCGGCCAGCACCTGATGAAATTCGACCGCGATTTTTCGCTGATGAAATGAGCAAGGCCGGCACGCAGATCCTCACGCTGGAAGGTTTGCGCTTCGACGCCAGCCTGGGCATCCTCGACCACGAAAGAAGCGCGCCGCAACCGATCCGCGTCGACGCCGAATTGAACCTGGGCACGCAGCCGCTGCTGCCCGGCGACGACGACATCACGCACGTGCTGGACTACCGCAAGGTGCGGCGCATCATCATCGAGGAGTGCACCGCCGTGCACGTCAACCTGCTCGAGACGCTGATCGGCAAGCTCGCCCACCGGCTGATGCAGCTGCCGGGCGTGGTCGGCGTGCGCGTGCGCATCGCCAAGCTGGAAATCTTCGAAGACTGCGAAGTGGCGATCCGCGTCGAGACCGGGCTCTGGTAAGTCGGAGAAAACAACGGACGCAGAGGACGTCCGGCTTGTTCTCCCCAGCGCCGCAGACGAGCACGTGGGAAAATAGCCCCATGAGCGCCGTCTGGATCGAGCAAGAACCCTCCCCCGCCCTGGCGGATCGCAAGATCGAGCGCGAGAACCACAAGCTGGAAAAGCGCCTGTGCCGCCTCGCCGGCCAGGCGATCGTCGACTACAACATGATCGAGGAGGGCGACAAGGTGATGGTGTGCCTGTCCGGCGGCAAGGACAGCTACGCCATGCTGGACGTGCTGCTCAAGCTGCAGCAGCGGGCGCCGATCGACTTCTCGCTGATGGCCGTCAACCTCGACCAGAAGCAGCCCGGCTTCCCGGAACACATCCTGCCCGCGTACCTGGAAAAGCTCGGCGTCCCCTTCCACATCGAGAACCAGGACACCTACTCGATCGTCAAGGACAAGATCCCCGAGGGCAAGACGATGTGCAGCCTGTGCAGCCGGCTGCGCCGCGGCATCCTGTACCGGGTGGCCGACGAACTGGGCGCCACCAAGATCGCGCTCGGCCACCACCGCGACGACATGCTCCAGACGCTGTTCCTCAACATGTTCTTCGGTGGCAAGCTCAAGGGCATGCCGCCCAAGCTGGTGAGCGATGACGGCAAGCACATGGTGATCCGGCCGCTGGCCTACGTGGCCGAGAAGGACCTGGTGCGCTGGGCCGAAGTGCAGGCTTTCCCCATCATCCCGTGCACGCTGTGCGGCAGCCAGGAAAACCTGCAGCGCAAGCAGGTGGGCGAGATGCTGCGCGACTGGGACAAGCGTTTTCCGGGGCGGCTGGACAACATGCTGCACTCGCTGCAAAACGTGGTGCCGTCCCACCTGGCCGACGGAACGCTCTACGACTACAAGGGTCTGACCGCGAATGGGGTGGCGCGCGCAGACGGCGACCGGGCCTTCGATCCTGAAGAACTGCCGGTCGCCGGCACGCTGCCCACGCTGCAGGTCATCAAGCTGTGAGGCGTCCCGCGCCTCGGACATTCGGGGGTGCGTAGAGTGAAAGTCGTCCGTCTCTGTCTGGCCGTCGCGGCGGCCTTGATGCTGTCCGGCTGCGCGACCGGCTACCTGCTGGACAACCAGGTCCAGTCCTTTTCCCAGCTGCAGTCCTTGCCGGCCCAGCCGAGCTATCGCTTCGAGCGCACGTTGTCGCAGCAGGCCGACCCGGCGCAGCAGGCGCTGGAGGCACTGGCCGATCCCGCGCTGTACCGGGCGGGCTGGCGCCGCGACGACGCCAACCCGCGCTACTCCGTGCAGGTGTCGGCCCGCACCATGCAGACCTTGTCGCCGTATGCCGACCCGTGGGACCGCTTCGGCTGGGGCCTGGGCTTTGGCGGCCGCGGGTTCGGCATCGGCTTCGGCGGCGGCTTTCCGCGCGGGGACTCGCCCTGGTTCCACCGCGAAGTCAGCATCGTGGTGCGTGAACTCGGCACCAACCGGGTGGTCTACGAGACGCACGCCACCAACGACGGGCCCTGGATGGACAACCGCAGCGTGCTGCCGGCGATGTTCGACGCCGCCTTGCAGGGATTCCCCAATCCGCCGCCGGGCCCGCGCCGGGTCGACATCCACGTGGGGGCCGCACCGCCCGCGTCTTAACATCTGGCAAAGATTAGTCCCTGGGTTCTGTAAAGCGCTCCCTACAATGGGACGGAATGGAAGCCACTCGCATCATTGCCGTGCGGCATGGCGAAACGTCCTGGAACGTCGACGCACGCATCCAGGGACAGCTCGACATCCAGCTGAACGACACCGGGCGCTGGCAGGCGCGCCGGGTGGGCCACGCCCTTTCGTCGGAAGAACTCGCCGCCATCTACTCCAGCGACCTCGGCCGGGCGCACGAAACCGCGCGCGCCATCGGCGACGCCTCGGGCATACCCGTGGTGGCCCACCCGGGGCTGCGCGAGAGGCGCTTCGGCATGTTCGAGGGCAAGACCTTCGACGAGATCCGCCAGACCTGGCCGGACCACGCGCAGAACTGGAAGACGCGCATCCCCGAATGGGAGCCGCCGGAGGGCGGCGAGTCGCTGCTGCACCTGCGCGAGCGGGTCACCCGCACCATGAGCGACCTGGCCATGCGGCACCCCGGCCAGCAGATCGCGGTGGTCGCGCATGGCGGGGTGCTCGACGCGATCTATCGCGTGGCGACCGGCCAGGAAGTGAATTCGCCGCGCACCTGGCAGCTCCCCAACGGCGCCATCAACCGCCTGCTCTGGACGCCCCAGGGCTTCACCTTGATAGGCTGGTCGGACACGCAGCATCTGGATCATGCCTCCTTCGACGAAAACACCTCTTTCTGAAGACCTCAAGCGGCTGGTCGGCCAGCGCGTGGCCGCCGTCGACACGCCCTCGCTGGTCGTGGACGTGGACGCCATGCAGCGCAACCTGTCGCGCATGGCCGAATTCGCCCGCAAGCACGACATCCGCTGGCGGCCGCACGCCAAGATGCACAAGAGCTCGGCGATCGCCCGCCTGCAGCTGCAGGCCGGCGCCGTGGGGGTCTGCGTGCAGAAGACCAGCGAAGCCGAAGCGATGGTGGCCGGCGGCGTCTACAACGTCTACATCAGCAACGAGGTGATCGCGCCGGCCAAGCTGGCCCGCGTCGCGGAGCTCGCGCACCAGGCCGCGGCCGAACACGGCCAGTTGGCGATCGCGGTGGACAGCGCCGAGGGCGTGCGGCGCCTGGCCAATGCGATGGACGACCGCCGGCGCGGCGGCGCGGGCACCGTGATCGACGTCTTCGTCGAGATCGACGTCGGCCAGGGGCGCTGCGGCGTGACGCCCGGACGGGCGGCGCTGGAGCTGGCGCTGGAGATCCGCAAGCATGCGCCGCTGCGCTTCGCCGGCTTGCAGGCCTATCACGGCAAGGCGCAGCACGTGCGCAGCCCGCAAGCGCGCCGCGACGCGATCGCGGTGGTGGTGCAGGACGTGCTGTTCACGCGCAAGCTGATCGAAGCGGAGGGCATCCCGGTGGACCTGGTGACGGGCGCCGGCACCGGCAGCATGGTGTGCGAAGCGGCCAGCGGCGTCTTCGGCGAGCTGCAGGCCGGCTCCTTCCTGTTCATGGATGCGGACTACGCCGCCAACGAGCGCGACCCGGCGCAGCCTCAGTTCGAACATGCGCTGTTCGTGAAGTCGCAGGTGACCAGCTCCGGCCTGCTGCACGCGGTGTGCGACGCCGGCCACAAGAGCCATGCGATCGACTCCGGGCTGCCCCGCGTCGTCACCTTGCCGGCCACCGGCGAACTCGAATACGCCAACGGCGGCGACGAGCACGGCATCCTGCGGCCGACCGCGGGCAACCAGCGCGTGCCGCACCTGGACGACACCATCTGGCTGATCCCGGGACACTGCGATCCGACGGTCAACCTGCACAACCACATGGTCGGCGTCACGGGCGGGCTGGAAAACGGCCGGGTCGACAAGATCATCCGGGTTGATGCCAGAGGCGCCCTGACCTGAGCGGCCGGACAATCGCGGCACCATGAGTCCCAGCCAGGTCATTGTTGTCGCGACGCCGGTCTTCCTGCTGATGATCGCCGGCGAACTCGCCTGGGGCCACTGGCGCGGCCGCAATACCTACCGCCTGAACGACACCATCAACAGCATCAGCCTGGGCATGCTCAGCCAGGTCAGCGCGGTGATCACGCGCCTGTTTCGCGTCGGCATCTACACCGCGGTCTACGGGGGCGTCGCTTTCTGGCACAACGACGCGTTCTGGCTGTCGCCCGGCGGCTGGCTGCTGGCGCTGGTGTTCTACGACTTCTGCTACTACTGGCGCCATCGCGCCGGCCATGAAGTCGCAGTGTTCTGGGGCGGCCACGTCGTGCACCACCAGAGCCAGCACTTCAACCTCTCCACCGCCCTGCGCCAATCGAGCTCCGGCTCGCTGCTGGAGTGGCTGTTCTACGTGCCGATGGCGCTGGCCGGCGTGCCGCCGCTGGTCTTCGGCATCGTCGTGCTCGCCGACCTGCTGTACCAGTACTGGGTGCACACCGAACACGTAGGCAAGCTCGGCTGGTTCGATCGCTGGTTCTGCTCGCCGTCCAACCACCGGGTGCACCACGCGGTGAACGACGGCTACCTGGATCGCAACTACGGCGGCGTGCTGATCGTCTGGGACCGTCTGTTCGGCAGCTTT
>JAQGMY010000303.1 GCA_028292105.1 Ramlibacter sp. | reverse complement strand
TCGATGGAGAGAAAGCCCTCCATCTGGAGCAAGTCCTTCTTCAATTCGGCGGCCCAGTCGAGGTAGCCGGCGCGGTGCTCGGGGTGCGGCCAGACTTCGAAGATCACGGTGACCATGGGGTTCCTTGGGATGCGAATACGGGGACGCGGGCGTTCGGCAGGGGACGGTAGCCTTGTACCGGACCGAAACGGGCAAGTGCGGCTGACGACTGCAGCGTGCGCAGCGCGCTGGCGGCAATGCGCATGGCGATGCGTTCTCCGGGGCAGCCATGCGGTCCGCCGCCGAAGGTGGCCGGCACCAGCACCAGCAGCACGGCATCGTTCTGCCGAATGCGCTCGCCGCCCAATGTGAGTTCCGATGCGGCGAAGCGGCGGGTGTTGTGGATCGCAGGGTCACTGCGCGTCACCTGCGTGACCAGTTCGCCTGCCTCCGGGGACGCGCCGGCCTGCGCCCGGACGATCGCGTTGCCGAGCAGGCCCGCCCCTGCGTCGAGGGTCTGGTGCATGAAGGCAACGCGGTTGGCGGCAGCGACGCGACCGAGCCCCGAGGCTTCGCCTTGGGCCATGAGGCCATGCGCGGCGAGGTCCGCCCGGGCCAGCGCCTTCGCGTCCGCGCCCGGAGCGATGCCACGCGTGAAGTCGTGCACCCACCCGACAGTCTCTTCCAGCGCGCCAGGGGCCACCCCGAGCAGCCGCGCCATCGTTTGCACCGGGATCGCCGACAGCAGCGCGTCCGGATCCGTGCGAGCCGCCAGGTCCCGCGTCGCTGCTTCGGCGGCTTGCGTCACTTCGGCATCGCTCATGCTGGCAGCGACCTGTTCCACGGCGGGCCGGTGCTGGCGGTGGAACTCGCCGTCGTTCATGCGCACCAGCAGCGAGAAGACCTCACCGACGGCCCTTCCACGCAAGGGCCCGGGCACCGGCTCGGCAGCCGGGCGCACGCGCAGCGCCGGGTGCCGCAGCGCCTGGTGGAGCAGGTCCGGGTCCGACACGACCCACATCCCCAGCACAGCGTCGAAGAACAGCGGCCGCTGGGCGCGCAGGCGTGCGTACCAGCCGTACGGCTGCCTGTGACTCGGCGCAGCGAGTGCGTGCGGTGGTTCTTCCATGGACGCGAGTGTCCCGCCGGTGAACCGGTTTGTCGAGCGCCAACAGTTTGGCTAGGATCGAAGCATGGATGCAGAACCCGACCTCGCCCGCATCGCCGCGACCGTGGGCGATCCGCGCCGCATCCAGATGCTGGCGCTGCTGATGGAGGGGCGCGCCCTCACCGCCAAGGAGCTCGCCCTCGGCGCCGGCATAGAGCCAGCCACCGCCAGCGCGCACCTCAAACGCCTGCTGGCCGACGGCCTGCTCGAGTCCGCGGCCCAGGGGCGGCACAAGTACTTCCGGTTCGCGTCCGAACACGTCGCGCACCTCGTGGAGAACCTGATGCGGGTGGCGCCGCGCAAGCCGATCACGGTGCGCGTGACGACGCCGCAGCCGCTGCGCCGAGCCCGCTATTGCTACGACCATCTCGCCGGCACGCTGGGCACTGGCCTGTTCGCGCTGATACTGCGCAAGGGCTGGTTGAAGGACGCAGCCGAGGCCAGGCAGCTGGTGCTGACGCCCCGTGGGCACAAGGCGCTGGCCGCATTCGACGTCGACGTGGATTCGGTCCAAGCGCAGCGCCGCCAGTTCGCCTGTCGTTGCCTGGACTGGTCGGAACGCCGCGACCACCTGGGCGGCGCGCTCGGCGCGGCGCTCGCGCAGCAGCTGCAAACACGCAAGTGGATCGAACGCAGGAAACATTCCCGAGAAGTGCGGATCACCGCCGCCGGCGAGGCCGGGCTCGCAGCATTCGGCGTCGACGGTCTTTGAGCCACGCGCGAAAGGATGTCATCCCGGGCTTGACCCGGGATCCATGCCCCCTCCCCTGCACCGCCTGCGGGTCAGGCCCGCAAGGACAACTCAGCGACGACATCCTCCAGCACCTGCAGCACCAGCTGTGGCTCGCTCAACTGCGGGAAGTGGCCGCTTTGCTGCGCGATCACCTGTTCGCCCTGCGGTGACAGGCGTGCCAGCTCCTGCTGGTGCGCCCGCTTCGCACCGACGGCCGCGGGTGACACTTGTGCCGAGCGCGGCGTGAGCCCACCCGTCACGATCCGCAGCGGCACCGGCGGGAAATCGCCGGCGGCCTCGATCTCGCGCACCGTGTCTTCCACCGACGCCAGCTCGGTGTGCACGTTGGCCTCGAAGAACGCCCGCGGCTGCGTCAGCATCTTGCCCAGGGCCTTCACCAGCTCGGGCTCCTGCTTGCGCAGCAGCTCGTGGTCGTCCGGATGGGTGGCTTCCAGCAAGACCACCGCCGCGACTTCATCCGGATAGAGCCGCGCGAACAGGTTGGCATGAAGGCCGCCGAGCGAATGCGCCACCAGCACGTAGGGCGGCGCCACGCCCGCATGCCTGAGCAGCTCGCGCAAGGACCCGACCACCACCGCGCCGGACTGCTTCGGACCCGGTTCGTCGCTGCCCTGCATGCCCAGGCGGTTCCAGGCGAAGACCGTGCCGAGGCGTTCGATGTCGGGGTAGAGCGGCTCCCAACCCTGCAGGCCGACGCCCGCGCCGCTGAAAAGCAGGAAGGTCGGCTTGCCCTCGCCGGACAGCAGATAGCTCAGGCGGCCGCTGCGCGTCTGCAGCGCCTGGATCGGCGGCAGCGTGCCGGGCCGCTCAGGCTCCGCCGATGCCGACATTCACCTTGCCCGTGCCCATGCAGGTGGGGCAGGACGATGCGCCGGCCCGCCCGGAGCCACCGCACTGCGGGCAGACGTCCTCGCCCGTCCCCGCGGTGCCGACCGGCGCTTCATCGCCCGGCGCCATGGGTACTTGCGTGCCGGTGGCTTGCTTGTCCGCTTGCCCGGCCGGCTGGTCGGAGCGGCCTTCGTTGCCGCGCGGCGTGGCGAGATCGATCGATGCGCCGGGGTCTTCCTCACCGGCCACGGATGTTTCGAGGTCGAGCGGGTCGCCGGGCTTGGCGGGGCTGCTGGATGGGGATTGCTTGTCGGCCATGGTGCCTCCGGGGTTCTGCCCCATCGTATGAAGGCAGCGGCAGGAGGGCCGTAGGACAAGGGATGGCGTTGGCGATGCCAGCCGGGGGGTGCATGGATCCCGGGTCGAGCCCGGGATGACATCTTCGGCGCCCGCGATGACAGCCTCGATGGCTCAGCGCCCCTGCCAGACCGGCGGGCGCTTGGCGACGAAGGCGCGCACGCCTTCGTGGAAGTCTTCGCTGCCGTAGCTGCGGCGGATGAGGTCGTCGGCGACCGGCAGGTCGTGGCGCAGCAGGCGGTTCAGCGTGTCCTTGCTGACCTGCTGCGTCACCGGCGCCAGCGCGGCCAGGCGGCTGCAGAGCTTCTGCGCCGCCGCTTCCAGGCCGTCGGCGGGCACCACCTCCAGCAGGAAGCCGCTGGCCAACGCCTCTTCGGCGCCGATCAACTCGGCCAGCAGCAGCAAGCGCTCCACCCGCGGCCGGCCGAAGGCCGCCAGCAGCCGCGCCACGTTGGCGACCGACAGGCAGTTGCCGAGCGTGCGCGCGATCGGCACGCCGAACCTGGAGTCCGGGGTGGCGATGCGGAAGTCGCAGGCCGAGGCGATCGCCAGCCCGCCCCCTATGGCCCAGCCCTGCACCACGGCAACCGTGGGCTGCGGCAGCGATTCGATCAGGGCGACGCCGGCGTCGATGCCGCGTTCGTACGCCACGCCGTCGTCACCGGTCTTGAAGGCCTGGAACTGCGCGATGTCGGTGCCGGCCACGAAGGCTTCGCCGCCCGTGCCCTGGAAGCGCACCACCCGCACCGAGCGATCGTCGCGCAGCCGCTCGCAAATGGAGTGCAGGCGCTCGTACATGGCCCACGTCATCGCGTTGCGTGCCTCGGGACGGTCGAAGGTGATGTTCGCGACGCCCCCCTCGGTCGTGAAATGCACCGCGCCGTCGCGGGCCGGAAGCTTGACGTTGCTCATGGACCGAATGCTCCTTCGCGCCGCAGCCGCGCCAGGTCGTCCGGACCGAGGCCGATCTCTGCCAGCACTTCTTCGTTGTGCTCACCCAGCAGCGGCGGATGCCGCCGCACCTGCTGCGGCGTGCCCGTGAGCTTCACCGCGAAACCGATGTTGGGCACCTTGCCTTCCACCGGATGGTCGATCTCCATGCGCATGTTGCGCACCTTCGCATGCTCGCTGCCGAAGGCCTCAGGGTAGCCCAGGATGGGACCGGCCGGGATGCCGTTCGCCAGCAGCGTATCCACCCAGTGGTCCTTGGGATGCTGCTTGAAGGTCTTCTCCAGTTCGTCCTGCAGCGCCGGGCGATTGGCCAGCCGCAGCGCGATGGTGGAAAAGCGCGGATCCTGCAGCAGCTCCTGGCGCTGCATCAGCGTGCACAGTTGCACCCACAGCTTCTGGTTGTTGGCGCCCATGACGAAGTGGCCGTCGGACGATGCCATGGCCTGGTAAGGGGCCGTCATCTTGTTGGAGGTGCCCAGCGGTTCCGGCGGCTTGCCAGTGCCCCACCAGTCGCAGATGTCCCAGACGCCGAACGCCATGGCGGAATCGAACAGCGCCGCATCGATGTACTGGCCCTGGCCCGTGTTCTTCGCGCCTATGTACGCGGCGAGCGTGGCGTAGATCGCGAACAGCGCGCAGCCGATGTCGGCCACCGGCACGCCGGCCTTCACCGGCGGGCTGCCGGGATAGCCGGTCACGCTCATCACGCCGGACATCGCCTGCGCCATCAGGTCGAAGCCGGGGCGGTCGGCCCAGGGTCCGGTCTGGCCGAAGCCGGAGATGCTGGTGTAGACCAGCCGCGGATTGATCTCCTTGAGCACCTCGTAGCCCAGGCCGAGCCGACGCAGCGCACCCGGCCGGTAGTTCTCGATCAGGATGTCGGCCTCCCTGGCCAGCTGGAGCAGCACTTCCTTGCCGGCAGGCGACTTCAGGTCGAGCGTCACGCTGCGCTTGTTGCGGTTCATGTTGATGAAGCCGAGCGAGTCCGCGCCTTTCATCTTGAAGCCCATGGAGCCGCGCGTCTGGTCGCCGCTGCCCGGCGGCTCCACCTTGACCACGTCGGCGCCCAAGTCCCCCAGCAGCATGCAGGCGTACGGGCCCGCCATCACCTGGGAGATGTCGAGGACGCGAACGCCGGCCAGCGGCAGGGGGCGCGATGTTTCACTCATTCAGGACTCCATGTCTCTTCCAGTGCCAGCACGGAACCGGCTCTGCCGGTCCGCTGGTGGCCAATCACGTATCGATCTTCACGTTGGCGTCCTTGATGACCTTGCCCCACTTGGCCAGTTCGACGTGCATGAACTCCTTGAACTTCTCGGCCGAGCCGCCGCCGTCTTCGGCGCCGGAGGCCTCGAGCTTCTCCATCACGTCCGGCATGGCCATGGCCTTGATCACGTCCTCGTTCATGCGGCGCGCCATCGCCACCGGCATCTTGCCGGGACCGACCAGTCCGTACCAGGTGGTCGCCTCGAAGCCGGGGAAGCCCGACTCCGCCATGGTCGGCACGGTGGGATGGCCGGAGGCCCGCTTCTGGCGGGTCTGGGCGATCGCGATGGCCTTGCCGTTCTTCACGTGCGGCGTGGCAGCCGTCATTGTGTCGAAGCTGTACTGCACCTGCCCGCCGATCAGGTCGGTGAGCATGGGGCCGGAACCCTTGTACGGCACGTGGATCGCCTTCACGCCACCCTGCAGCATGAACATCTCCAGCGCCATGTGCTGGGCCGAGCCCGGACCGGCCGAACCGAAGCTGATCCTGCCCGGGTTGGCCTTGCACAGCGCGACCAGGTCCTTGACCGTTTTGGCCGGCTGCATGCCGCCGCAGATCAGCAGGTTGGGCGTCACGCCCACCAGGGCGATCGGCTGGAAGTCCTTCTCCGGGTCGTAGCTCAGCTTCTGCAGGTGAGGCATCAGCGCATGGCTGTTGATGTGCGCCATGTGCAGCACGCTGCCGTCGCCCGCCTGCTTGGCCACGTAGTCGGAGGCGATGGTGCCGGAAGCGCCCGCCTTGTTCTCGACGATGACCTGCGTCTTCCACATGTCGCCCAGCTTCTGCCCGATCACGCGGGCCAGGAGGTCGGTGCCGCCACCGGGGGCGAAGCCGACGATGATCCGCACCGGCCCGGTCGGCAGGTTCTGCGCCCGCGCGAGCGGCAGCGCGATGGAAGCGGCCGCGCCGACCGCGCCGGTGATGAGGGTTCTGCGTTGCATGTCTTGTCTCCTGGGTCTGTGGCTTCGAAAGGGGTCAGGCGGCCATCTGCAAGGCGACCGGCGCCGGATGCCCGGCAAAGTACTCCATGGCTGCGGCAACCCCGGAACCCGCGAGCTTCACGCCCGAGAGTTTCAGGCCCATCTCGCAGCCCGAGAGCGCCGCCATCAGCGTCAGGTCGTTGCAGTCGCCGAGGTGGCCGATGCGGAACATGCGGCCCTTGACCTTGCCCAGGCCGGTGCCCAGCGACAGGTCGAAACGCTCGTAGATCAACTTGCGCACGGCGTCGGCGTCCACGCCTTCGGGCATGACCACGCCGGTCAGCACCGGTGACTGGCTCTGGGTTTCCTGGCACTGGATCTCCAGGCCCCAGGCCCTGACGCCGGCACGCACGCCCTCGCCCCAGCGCCGGTGCCGCGCGAACACGCCGTCCAGCCCGCCGAAGTGCGGGTCCAGCAGCATGTCGCAGGCTTCGGCCAGGCCGTACAGCAGGTTGGTGTTGGGCGTGTAGGGAAAGTAGCCGGACTTGTTGATCTCCAGCATCTCGTCCCAGGCCCAGAAGGACTTCGGCAGCCGGGAGGTCTTGCTGGCTTCGATCGCCTTGGGCGACAAGGCATTGAAGCTGATGCCGGGCGGCAGCATCAGCCCCTTTTGCGAGCCGCTGATGGTGACGTCCGCGCCCCACTCGTCGTGCTTGTATTCGGCCGAAGCCAGGCCCGAGATCGAGTCCACCAGCAGCAGCGCCGGGTGCCTGGCGGCATCGATGGCGCGGCGCACCGCCCGGATGTCGCTGGTGGCGCCCGTCGATGTCTCGTTGTGGACCACGCACACGGCTTTGATGGCGTGTTCCTTGTCGTTCTTCAGGCGCTCCTCGATCAGGTGCGCCTGCACGCCCTTGCGCCAGCCTTCCACGCCGGGCAGCCCGATGAATTCGCTCTCGAGGCCCAGGCGCAGTGCCAGCTTCTGCCAGAGGGCGGCGAAGTGGCCGGTCTCGTACATCAGCACGTGGTCGCCCGGGCTCAACGTGTTGACGAGCGCCGCTTCCCAGGCACCGGTGCCGGACGCGGGATAGATGATCACCGGCTGCCGCGTCTGGAAGATCTGCTGGATGCCCTTGAGCACCCGCAGGCCCAGCACGCCGAACTCGGGGCCGCGGTGGTCGATGGTGGGCAGGCTCATCGCCCGCAGGATGCGGTCCGGTACCGGCGACGGCCCCGGAATCTGCAGGAAATGGCGGCCGGTGGGATGGAAGTCGAGCGTCAGCATGGGGTCCCTTCAACGAGTCGCCGGACATTTTGCATGCAAAATTCTGGGACAACAATGAGCTCGTTGCCTAATCGGGGTTTGCACCAAGTCCTTTTTGCATACAAAATAGCGGGATGACTGCGGAAGTGATTGCGATCCCGCGCGCCGCCCTGCATGAGCAGGTGGCGCAGCGGCTGCGCCAGATGCTGGTGGAAGGGCGGGTGGCGCCCGGTGCCAAGCTCAACGAGCGGGAATTGTCGGAACTGCTGAACGTCTCGCGCACACCCCTGCGCGAGGCGATCAAGATGCTGGCGGCCGAGGGGCTGGTCGAGCTGTTGCCCAACCGCGGCGCCATCGCCGTCTCGCTGACCGAATCCGATGTGCAGAACACCTTCGAGGTGATGGCCGGGCTGGAGGCGATGTCCGGCGAACTGGCGGCGCAGCGCATCACGCCGGAAGAACTGGCCGAGATCCAGGCCATGCACTTCGAGATGATGGCGGCGTACACGCGCCGCGACCTGTCGGCCTACTACAGCATCAACGCGCGCATCCACGACGCGATCAGCCAGGCCGCCAAGAACCCGGTGCTGGCCACCGTCTACCAGCAGGTCAATGCCCGCCTGCAGGCCCTGCGCTTTCGCTCCAACCAGGACGGCGACAAATGGAAGCGCGCCATGAAGGAACACGAAATGATGATCGAAGCCCTGGCCGCCCGGGACGCAGCGGCGATGCGCGAGGTGCTGCTCGCCCACCTGCGCAACAAGCGCGACGTGGTGCTGGAGCAGGTGCGCGAAGCCGCCCGCGCGCCGCGCCGGGAGGCCAGCTCGTGAACGCGCCACTGCCGATCGCCGTCACGCGCGAAGCCGCGGGCCACGCCTACGACAAGGTCTCGCACGCCAGCAACGAAGTGGCCGGGCGCCTGGCGCAGCGGCTCGCCGCCGAAACCACCGGCGAAGTATTGTTCTCGCCAGCCGACCGCGGCCGCTATGCCACCGATGCGTCGATCTACCAGGTCACGCCGGTCGGCGTGTTCCTGCCGCGGACTGGCGAAGAAGCGCGCATCGCGCTGGACATCTGCCGCGACCTGAAGGTGCCGGTGGTGCCGCGCGGCGGCGGCACCAGCCAGTGCGGCCAGACGGTGGGCGCCGGGCTGGTGATCGATTTTTCCAAGCACGTGCGCAACGTGATCGACGTCGATGCGCAGCAGCGCACGGTCACCGTCGAACCCGGCATCGTGCTGGACCACCTGAACGCCCAGCTGAAGAAGCTCAAGCTCTGGTATCCGGTGGACGTCTCCACCTCCGCCCAGGCGACGCTCGGCGGCATGGCGGGCAACAACTCCTGCGGCAGCCGCAGCATCGCCTACGGCAACATGGTCCACAACGTGCTGGGCGCCGAGGCCTGGACGTCCGACGGCGTGCTGCACGAGTTCGGCCGCTTCGACGCGAGCTCCGGCGCCGCCCGCGCGATGGGCGAGCGGGTGCGCGACCTGGCGATGGCGCTGCAGCCCGAGATCGAGGCGCGCTGGCCGAAGGTGCTGCGGCGCGTGGGCGGCTACAACCTGGACGTCTTCCACAACCAGAACCCCAAGCCCTACACCGGGGACGGCAGCGTCAACCTCGCGCACCTGCTGGTGGGCAGCGAAGGCACGCTGGCCCTCACCCGCAGCCTGAAACTGCGGCTGTCGGAATTGCCGCAAGCCAAGGTGCTGGGGGTCGTGAACTTCCCGACCTTCTACAAGGCGATGGACACGGCACAGCACATCGTCAAGCTGGGCTCCGACGGCACCCTGACAGCGGTCGAACTGGTCGATCGCACGATGATCGAGCTGTCGCTGCAGAACCCGGCGTTCGCCTCGACGGTGCGCAGCGCCTTGATCGGCTCGCCCGATGCGGTGCTGCTGGTGGAATTCGCCGGCCCCGACCGGACCGCGCTGCTGCGCAAGCTCACCGAGCTGCAACAGCTGATGGGCGACCTCGGCTTGCCCGGCTCGGTCGTACTGATGCCCGACGACGCGCCGCAGAAGGCGTTGTGGGAAGTGCGCAAGGCCGGCCTCAACATCATGATGAGCCTCAAGGGCGACGGCAAGCCGGTGAGCTTCATCGAGGATTGCGCGGTGCCGCTGGAGCATCTGGCCGAGTACACCGATGCGCTCACGCAGGTGTTTCGCAGGCACGGCACCAAGGGCACCTGGTACGCGCACGCCTCCGTCGGCACCCTGCACGTGCGGCCGATCCTGGACATGCGCCGCAATGGCGCGCCGGAGATGCGGGCGATCGCCGAGGAAGCCTCGGCACTGGTGCGCAAGTACAAGGGCGCCTACAGCGGCGAGCATGGCGACGGCCTGTGCCGCGGCGAATGGATCAAGTGGCAGTTCGGGCCCAGCATCGATGCCGCCTTCGGCGAGATCAAGCGCCTGTTCGACCCGCTCGAGCTGCTCTGCCCCAACCGCATGGTGAATCCGCCGCGCATGGACGACACGCGGCTGATGCGCTTCCCGCCGACCTACAAGGTGATCCCCCTGCAGCCGGCGCTGGACTGGAGTGCCTGGGACGTGCAGAACGATCCCGCCACCGAACGCACCACCGCGCCCGGCACCGGTCGCGACCCCGCCAAAGGCTTTGCCAAGGCGGTGGAGATGTGCAACAACAACGGCCACTGCCGCAAGTTCGACGCCGGCACCATGTGCCCGAGCTATCGGGTCACGCGCGACGAGAAACACGTCACGCGCGGGCGCGCGAACACGCTGCGCCTGGCTCTTTCGAACCAGCTGGAGCCCCTCCCCTCGAGGGGAGCGGTTGGGGGTGGGGGGAGCCCCATGATGAACATGTCCGAGGCCTCCATGACGGCAGTCAGGGAAGCCCTGGACCTGTGCGTCAGCTGCAAGGGCTGCAAGCGCGATTGCCCCACCGGCGTCGACATGGCGCGCATGAAGATCGAGTTCACGCATGCGGACAAGAAGAAGCACGGCTGGACGCTCAAGGACAGGTTGATCGCGCGCTTGCCGGACTACGCGGCCAGCGCCAGCCGCTTTGCCGGCTTGCTGAACCTGCGCAATCGCAGCGGCGCACTGGCGGCCATCGGCGAAAAGCTGCTGGGCTTTTCGGCCCGGCGCAGCCTGCCGGAATGGCAAAGCCGCCACTTCTTCAACAGTGGCGTCAAGGGCGCGACACGCGACGAATTGCTCGCGTCCGGCAAGCCGGTGGTCCTCTTCGTCGATACCTTCAACGGCTACTTCGAGTCGGAGAACGCGCAGGCGGCGTTCACCGTGCTGCAAGCCGCCGGCTACACGGTGCACATCGCGGCCAAGCAGAACCCGGACGGCAAGCACCTGTGCTGCGGCCGCACCTACCTGGCCAGCGGCATGGTGGAAGAAGCGAAAGCCAAGGCCGGCGAGTTGCTGGCCGCGCTGGCGCCGCTGGCTGAACGCGGCATCGCGGTGGTCGGCCTGGAGCCTTCGTGCCTGTTGACGCTGCGCGACGAGATGACGTCCATGGGCTTGGGCGCGCCGGCGCAGGTGCTGGCCGGGCAGTCCTTCCTGCTGGAAGAGTTCCTCGCGCGCGAAGCCGGCGCCGGTCGGCTGGCCGTGCTGCAGCAGAAGCTCAAGCCGCTCGCGGCACCGCTTCTCGTGCACGGCCACTGCCACCAGAAAGCCTTTGGCGCGATCACGCCGGTGCTGGAGGTGCTCAGGCTGATCCCCGGCGCCGAGCCGCAGCTGATCGAGTCGAGCTGCTGCGGCATGGCCGGCAGCTTCGGCTACGAGGCGCGGCATCACGCGGTGTCCATGCAGATGGCCGAACTGAGCCTGCTGCCCGCAGTGCGCTCGGCGCCTGACGCGATCGTGGTCGCCGACGGCACCAGTTGCCGGCACCAGATCCATGACGGGGCGCAACGGCAGGCGATCCATGCCGCGGTGCTGCTGGCCCGGCAGCTCTGACCCTTGGACGCTCTGGATTCCCGCCTCCGCGGGAATGACGATACCTCCGCGGGAATGACGCGAGAAAGCGGCGGAATGTAGAACTTCTGCCGCACCCGCCCGACCGCGGTCCTCCCGTGCATGCACAATCGCTGCGTGACGACGCCCTGCATCATCCGCGCCGCCGTGCCTGCCGACGAGGCCACCTGGCGAGAACTCTGGCGCGGGTACTGCCGCTTCTACCAGGCCCAGGTGCCCCAGGAGGTCACCGACCGCACCTGGAAGCGCATCCTGGACCCCGACGCGCAGGTGATGTGCATCGTGGCCGAGGTGGACGGCCAGGTGCTGGGCTTCGCCAACTGCGTGGTGCACGAGAACACCTGGGAAACCCAGGCCGTCTGCTATCTCGAAGACCTGTTCGTCACGCCGGCAGCCCGCGGCCGCGGCATCGGCGCCGCGCTGCTCGAGTGGCTGCGCAACGCCATGCGCGCCGAAGGCTGGGCCCGGCTCTACTGGATGACCAAGGCGAACAACACCCAGGCAAGGCGCCTGTACGATCGTTTCGCCCGGGCGGACGACTTCGTGCGCTATGTGGTCCCGCTCAAATGAAGCCCGCGGATCCCGCCGCCTCGCTGCACGCCGTGCCGCAAGGCCGGCAAGATTCTCCCGAAAGGAATGGCTGATGCAGATTCGACGACGCGCCCTCCTCGCCCTGGCTTCGGCCGCGGCCATCGCATTCCCCGCGCTCGCCCAGGCGCAGCAGCCGGCAGCCGCAGCGCAGACCGTGCGGCTGCGCGGCACGATCGACTCGCTCACGGACACGAAGATGGTGCTGCGCGAACGCGGCGGCCAGCGCATTGAACTGGCGATCGCGCCCAACCTGGTGGTCACCGAGATGTACCCGGTGGACCTGGCGGCAGTGAAGCCCGGCAGCTTCATCGGTGCCGGCGCCATGCCGCAGGCCGACGGCACCCAGCGCGCGATCGCGGTGGTGGTGTTCCCGGAGGCGATGCGCGGCACCGGCGAAGGCCACCGCCCGTTCGACTTCCTGCCCCAGAGCACCATGACGAACGCGACGGTGGCCGACGTCGTCTCGGCCGCCGACGGCCGCCGCCTGCAGGTGCGCTACAAGGACGGCCAGCAGACCATCGTGGTGCCCCCGGACGCGCCGGTCGTGAGCCTGCGCCCAGGCGACCGCAGCCTGATGCTGCCAGGCAGCTCGATTTCGCTGACCGCGCAGGAGGTCAACGGCCAGCCGACGGTCACGCGCATCAGCGCCGGCCGCAACGGCTTCGCGCCGCCTTACTGACCCCGGGCGCTCGCACTTGGACGAAGCCTTCGCCCGCGCCGAGATCTGCCGCGTCGGCCGCAGCCTGTTCGAGCGGGGCTACGTCCACGCCACCGCCGGCAACATCAGCGTGCGGCTGGACGATGGCTTCCTGGTCACGCCGACCGATGCCTGCCTGGGCTTCCTCGAGGAACAGGCGATCGCCAGGGTCGACCCGCGGGGACGGCAGCTGTCGGGCGCCCCGGCGAGCAAGACGCTGGCGCTGCACCGGCGCATCTACGAGGCGCACGCGGCGCCAGGGACTGCGCCGCGTTGCGTGATCCACACGCACAGCACGCACTGCGTTGCGCTGACCCTGAACGCCAACGGTGCGGAACTGCTGCCGCCGATCACGCCCTATTTCGTGATGAAGGTGGGCCACGTCCCGGTCGTTCCCTACCACCGTCCGGGTGCGCCGGAAACCGCGGAGGCGGTGGCGGCACTGATCGCCCGCTACTGCGCGCAAGGCACGCCGCTGCGCGCGGTGATGCTCACCCGGCTGGGGCCGAACGTCTGGCACGACACCCCGGCGCAGGCGATGGCGGTGCTCGAGGAGCTGGAAGAGACGGCCAGGCTGTGGAACCTGGCGCAGCCCAAGCCGCAGCCGCTGGGCGAGCTCGCCCTGGTCGAGCTGCGCAACGTTTTTGGCGCCCGCTGGTAGCGCCGCTCAGGGTGCGCGCTTTTGCTGCACCAGCCGGCCGATGGCGCACCAGTCGGCTTCGCCCTGGCCGGATTCGCACAGCTCGTTGACCAGCTGCTCCACCAGCGTTGCCGCCGGCAGCGTGGCGCCCGCGGCACGCGCCGTGGCCAGCGCGATGCGCAGGTCCTTGCGCATCAGGCGGGCGCGGAATCCCGGCTTCGTATCGCCTTCGATGATGCGCAGGCCGTGCTTTTCCATGGCGAAGCTGCGGCCGGTGCCGGCCAACACCACGTCGCGCATCACCTTCGGGTCCACCCCCTGGGCGATCGCCAGCGCGATGGCGTCGGCCACGCCGGCCATCGCACCGGCCACGGCCACCTGGTTGCAGGACTTCACCGTCTGGCCTGCGCCCAGCGCGCCGACGTGCGTCATGGTCTTGCAGAACGCCGCCATCACTTCGCGGCAAGCCGCCAGCACCTCGGCCTCGCCGCCTATCATGGCCGTGAGGGTTCCGCTTTCGGCGCCCTGCTGGCCGCCGCTGATGGGGGCGTCCAGCAGGTGGATGCCGCGTGCCTGCAGCTGCTCGCCGAAGGCACGCGCCGACGCAGCGGCGATCGTGCTCGTGTCCACCACGCAGCTGCCGGCAGCCAGGCCGCCGGCCAGGCCTTGCGCGCCGAACAGCACCTGCTCCACGGCGGCGTCGTCGGACAGGCACAGGAACACCAGTTCGCAACGGCGACCCAGTTCTTCGGCGGATGGCGCCGCCTGGGCGCCGGCCGCCACGAAGGCTTCGGTGCGCTCCGGGTTGCGCGCATAAACCTGCAGACCGTGCCCGGCACGCAGCAGGCAGTGCGCCATGCCGGCGCCCATCACGCCCAGGCCGATGAACCCGATGCGGGCGTCCTTGCCGAAGCTTTTCATTTGGCGAGCGCCTTGCCGATCAGCTCGTAGCCTTCCACGACTTCGCGCTGGAAAGCCGGGCCCTCGGCGTAGTCCTCGGTCAGGCCCGACTTCGCCACGTACTCCTTCCAGCCGGGCGTCTGCATGGCCTTGCGGAAGCTCTCGTGCAGGTAGCGGTACACCGGGGCGGGCAGGCCGGCCGGCGCCATCAGGCCCTTCATGTTGTCCAGGGCCACCGGCACGCCCACTTCGATCATGGTCGGCACGTTGGGCAGGGCCGGCATGCGGCTGCGCGAGAACAGCGCCAGCGGCTTGACGCGGCCGGCATCGATCATCGGCTTCATCTCTTCATAGGCGCCGAAGGCGGAGTCGACCTGGCCGGCCAGCAGCGCGTTCATGGACTCCGCCGCGCCCTTGTACGGCACGTGCAGCAGCTTCACGCCGGCCTGCTTCTCCAGCACCAGACCGGTCGCATGGAAGATGCCGCCTTCGCCGGTGGAACCGTAGGACACCCTCTCCGCTCCCTGCTTCGCCTCCGCCAGCAGCGCGCGCATGTCGCTGAACTTCGAATCGGCGCGCACCGCAAGGATGCTGGGCGCGCGCGAGACCTTGATCACGGGCACGAAGGACTTGCGCGGGTCGTAGGGCAGCGGCTTGAAGTTGCCGACCGAGGTGGTCTCGCTGCCGCCACCGACGAACAGCGTGTAGCCGTCCGGCCTGGCCTC
This sequence comes from Ramlibacter sp., assembly GCA_028292105.1. Taxonomy (GTDB): domain Bacteria; phylum Pseudomonadota; class Gammaproteobacteria; order Burkholderiales; family Burkholderiaceae_C; genus Ramlibacter. The sequence continues at coordinate 25,616 of JAQGMY010000303.1, read as the reverse complement.
GGCCACGGCCTGGGCCGCGATCGCACCAGCGGCACCGGCCTTGTTCACCACGATCACCGGCACCGGGATGATGTTCTTGGCGGCGAACGAGAGCTGGCGCGCGATCTGGTCGGCCGAGCCGCCGGGAGCGAACCCCACGAGGATGGTGATCGGCTGCGTCGGCACCCATTCCTGCGCCCAGGCAGGAATGGCAGCGGCGGCCAGCAGGCCGAGGGCGGCCTGTCGACGGTTGATGGTGGTCATCTTGTCTCCTTTGCGCGCGAGTGTCGGGCGGAGCGCGAGCTGCGTCCAATAGGGAATGCGCGTGTCATTGATGCCGCACGGGCATCACGGCTGCTGGAACCAACCCGGTTGTCCGGCGTCCGCTCAACGCGTCAATGCCGCCACCACCTGCTCGGTCACGCGGCGGAAGGAACGGATCGCCGGCGTCTCCTGGCCGCGGCGCCAGGCCAGTGCCACGTGCAGCGGCTCGGCTTCGTCGGCCAGCCGGACGAAGCGCACGTTTTCCGGGCGCAGGTTGCGCGCCGTCGCGGGCACCACCGCCACCCCGAGGCCGGCGCCGACCAGGCCGACGACGGTATGGATCTGGGTCGCGTACTGCGCCACCTGCGGCTCGAAACCGGCGCGCTGGCACAGCGCCAGGATGCGCCCGTGGAACAAGGCGCTGTCGCCCTTGCCGAACATCACGAAGGGATCGCCCGCCACCGACTTCAGCCGCAGCTTCTGCCGGCCCGCCAGCGGGTGCAGCGTGGGCAATGCCAGCAGCAAGGGATCTTCCATCACCGGCAGGATCTCGAGCTCCGCCGGCGCGGACTGCACGCGCAGCAGGCCGACGTCGATCGAGCCGCGCAGCAAGGCCGCGTGCTGGCCGGTGATGGGCAGCTCCTGCAGTTCCAGCTCGATGCGCGGATAGAGTTCCCGGAAGCGGCCGACGATCGACGGCAACAGGCCGTAGGTGGACGAGTGGATGAAGCCCACCGTCAGCCGTCCCAGCTCGCCCGCGCCGGTGCGGCGGGTGTCGGCCGCCGCCCGCTCCAGCTCGTGCAGGATCATGCGGGTGCGTTCCAGCAGCAGCGCGCCGGCGGGGAGCAGTTCCACCTTGCGCTGGGTGCGCCGCAGCAGCGGCGTGCCGAGTTCTTCCTCCAGCTGCTGGATCTGCCGCGACAAGGCCGGCTGCGCGATGGCCACGCGCGCGGCGGCGCGGCCGAAGTGCAGTTCCTCGGCGACGGCCTGGAAGTAGCGGAGCTGGCGGATCTCGAGCAAGGTGCAATGCCGACCGGGTATCAATCGAGCGGCGATTATGTATTGGACGGGCCAGCCGGCGGCAGGGACACTCGCGCCATGCAGATAGAGAACCCCGCCGGCGGGACCGCCGCGGTGCACCACGGGCGCTCGACGGCAGCCAGCGCGCGGCCGGCGCCCTTGCCGGCCCGCTTCGACATGATCCTGAGCCTGGACGACTTCGAGGACGCCGCCCGCCGCCACCTGCCCAAGCCCGTCTTCGCCTACATCTGCGGCGCGGTGGAGCGCAACCACTCGCTGCGCGCCAACCGCACGGCATTCGAGCAGCTGGAATTCGTGCCACGGGTGCTGGTGGACATCTCCCGCCGCTCCACCGCCGCAACCGTGCTGGGCCGCACCTGGAGCGCGCCCTTCGGCATGGCGCCCATGGGCATCAATGCCTTGTCGGCCTACCGCGGCGACCTGGTGCTGGCGCAGGCGGCGGCGCGCGAGAACATCCCGATGATCATGAGCGGCTCGTCGCTGATCCGCCTGGAGGAGGTGGTGCAGGCCAATCCCGACGCCTGGTTCCAGGCCTACCTGCCGGGCGACGAGCCGAACATCACCGCGCTGATCCAGCGCGTGCAGGCGGCCGGCTTCAAGACCCTGGTCATCACCGTGGACACGCCGGTGAGCTCCAACCGCGAGAACAACGTGCGTGCCGGCTTCTCGACGCCGCTGCGGCCCAGCGCCGCGCTGGCCTGGCAAGGCATCACCCATCCGCGCTGGCTGTTCGGCACCTTCCTGAAGACGATCGCACGCCATGGCATGCCGCACTTCGAGAACAACTACGCCCATCGCGGTGCGCCCATCCTGTCGCCCAACGTCGAACGCGACCTGGCCGAGCGCGGCCACCTGAACTGGGAGCACCTGCGGCTGATCCGCAAGATGTGGCCGGGACAGCTGGTGGTCAAGGGCATCCTCGATGCCCGCGACGCCCGCCTGGCGGTGGACCACGGCGCCGACGGCATCATCGTGTCGAACCACGGCGGCCGCCAGCTCGATGGCGCGGTGGCGCCGCTGCGGGTGCTGCCGCGCATCGTGGCCGCCTGCCCGGAAGTGCCGATCATGCTGGACAGCGGCGTGCGCCGCGGCAGCGACGTGCTCAAGGCCTTGGCGATGGGCGCAAGATTCGTCTTCGTCGGCCGGCCCTTCAATTACGCGGCCAGCGTCGCCGGCGAGGCCGGTGTGCTGCGGGCCATCGATTTGCTGCGGCTCGAAGTCTCGCGCAACATGGCGATGCTGGGCGTCACATCGCTGTCCCAGCTGGACGCCAGCTTCCTCCTTTCCCGACAAACACCACCAGAACTTCCATGACCGGACTCCAGATCCTCCAGCGGCAACGCTGCGTCCCCGCCGCTATCGTGCAGGCGTTCCGCGGCGTCCCCGTGGCGAACATCAGCGACTGCATGGCGCGCATGACGGCCGGCGGCCCGACGCTGCGGCCGATGCACAAGGGCGGCTACCTGTGCGGCCCGGCGCTGACCGTGAAGTCCCGCCCCGGCGACAACCTGATGATCCACAAGGCGATCGCCATGGCGCAGCCGGGCGACGTGATCGTGGTGGATGCCGGCGGCGACCTCAGCAACGCGCTGATCGGCGAGCTGATGGTGACCACGGCCAGGAAGAACGGCATCGCCGGCTTCGTGATGAACGGCGCGATCCGCGACCTCGACATGATCGCCGCCGGCGACTTCCCCGTGTACGCCGCCGGCGTGACGCATCGCGGCCCCTACAAGGACGGCCCCGGCGAGATCAACGTGACCATCGCGATCGCCGGCATGGTGATCCAGCCCGGCGACCTGGTCCTCGGCGATGCGGATGGCCTGCTGTGCGTGCCGATCGACAGCGCCGCGGAGATCCTGAAGGCGGCGCAGGCCAAGGGCGTCGCCGAGCAGAAGATCCTGAAGGACATCGCCGAAGGCACGCTCGACATCTCCTGGATCGATGCGACGCTCAAGCGCATCGGCTGCAACACCGAGCCGCGCTGATGCCGGGGCCGCAGAAAGTCGTCCGCACCGACCTCTGGATCGATGCCGCCTTCGACCAGCGCCTGGCGCGCGAGCCGCAGATCGCGCTGGGCATCCTGCCGGTGCGCGACGCCGCTGCTGGCTGGCGGCAACTCGAGTCGGCGGATGTTTACCACGTGACCGCGGCCAAGGACGAACTGCCGCGCGAGTGGTTCGTGACGCCGGCGCTGCTGGCGCGCTGCCCGCACCTGGTCTGCGTGTCGACCTCCGGCGCCGGCTACGACACCGTGGACGTGCCGGCCTGCACCGCGGCCGGCATCGCCGTCGTCAACCAGACCGGTGGCAACGCGATCTCGGTGGCCGAGCACACGCTGGGCCTGATGCTCGGCGTGTCGCGGCGCATGAGCGAATGCGACCGGCGCATGCGGCAAGAGCGTGGCTTCCCCCGCGAGGAAGTGATGGGCCACGAAATCCACGGCAAGACCCTGGGCCTGGTGGGCATCGGCAACATCGGCACCCGCGTCGCTGCGCTCGGCCGCGCCTTCGGCATGGAAGTGATCGCGTCCGACCCGCTGCTGGCGGCCGAAGAAGTGCGTCGGCGCGGCGCCAGCCCGGTCAGCCTGGAGCAGCTGTTGGCCCAGGCGGACTTCGTCTCCCTGCACTGCCCGCGCGACAGCACCACGCTCAAGATGATCGACGCGGGGGCCTTCGCGCGCTTGAAGCGCGGTGCCATCTTCGTCAGCACCGCGCGCGGCGGCATCCATGACGAGCAGGCGCTGGTCGTCGCGCTGCAGTCCGGCCATCTGGGCGGCGCCGGCATCGACGTCTGGGACGTCGAGCCGCCGCCCCTGGACCATCCGCTGCTGCAGATGCCCAATGTGTTCGCCACCTATCACACCGCCGGTGTCACACATGAAGCGCGGCGCGCCATCGCCGCCATGTCCGCCGAGCAGATCGCGGCGGTGCTCGCCGGCGGCCGGCCGCCACGGCTGGTCAATCCCGAAGTCTGGCCCGCCTTCGAAAAGCGGCGGGCCGCACTGGTTTCCTGAGACCCCCTGGAGAGAGACAAACGATGCATCGCAAGACTTTCCTGCGTAGCGCCATGCGCGCGCTGCTGGCAACCACTGCCGCCTCGCTGGCGACGCTGGCGCATGCCGCTTACCCCGAGCAGCCGATCCGGATGGTGGTGGCCTACGGCGCCGGCGGCGGCACCGACATCGTCGCGCGCGTGATGGCACCCTACATCGCCAAGTACCTGGGCCACAACGCCAGCATCGTGGTGACCAACCGCGCCGGCGCCGGTGGCGCGATCGGCTTCACCGAGGTCGCCAACGCGGCGCCGGACGGCTACACCATCGGCTTCCTCAACACCCCCAACGTGTTGACGATCCCGATCGAGCGCAAGGTGAGCTTCAGCTGGCAGAGCTTCGAGCTGCTGGGCAACGTGATCGACGACCCGGGCAACTTCTCGGTGCACAGCGACAGCCCGATCAGGAACCTGGCGGACCTGGTGGCCTTCGCCAAGGCGAATCCGGGCGCCGTGACCTACGGCACCACCGGCATCGGCTCGGACGATCACCTGGCCGCGCTGCTGTTCGAGCGCGCCGCCGGCGTGAAGCTCACGCACGTGCCCTTCAAGGGCGCCGCCGAAGTGCACAACGCGATCGCCAGCAAGCAGATCATGATGGCGGCGATGAACATCGGCGAAGCGCTGCAATACGCCAAGGGCGGCACCCCGCTGCGCCACCTTGGGCAGATGAGCATGACGCGGACCAACCTGGCGCCGACGGTGCCCACGTTCAAGGAACAGGGCTTCGACATCGTGATGGCTTCGCTGCGCGGCATCGGCGCTCCCAAGGGCCTGCCGCCGGCCATCCGCCAGCAGCTGGTGACAGCGGTGGAGCGCGCCGCCGCCGATCCGGAGTTCCAGGCGCAGGCCGCCCGCTATTTCGCGCCGCTGCGCTACCTGCCGCCGGCGCGCTACGAGTCCGAATTGCGCGAGGCCGAAGGCGGCTTCAGGCAGCTCTGGAACCAGATGCCTTGGGGTGAGAAGTAAGCAGGGCGCCGATGGCCCCGCCCACTTCGTCCAGTTTGCGGCGGGCCTCCTGGGCGTCGAGCCCGAGGCGCGCCATCACGATGGCCGTCTTCACGTGGCCGCCGGCGGCATCGAGCAGCCGGGTGGCCTCTTCGCGGCCGGCGTCCAGCGTGTCCATCAGGATGCGCTCGCCGCGGTCCTGCAGCTTCTCGCAGGTGACCTGCAGGTCCACCATCAGGTTGCCGTAGACCTTGCCGGTGCGCACCATGGCGGATGTGCTGATCGTGTTCAGCACCAGCTTGGTGGCGGTGCCGGCCTTCATCCGGGTGGATCCGGTGATCACTTCCGGCCCCACGAGCGGCGCGATCACCACGTCGTGCGTGCGCAGCAGTTCTTCGGACGGATAGCTGCAAAGCAGGAAGCCGGTGCGGGCGCCGCGTTCGCGCGCGCGCCGCAAGGCGCCGTGCACATAGGGCGTGGTGCCGGACGCGGCGATGCCCAGCACGAAGTCGCGCTGGTCGATGTTGCGGTCGTCCATGGCGGCGGCGCCATCTTCGGGATGGTCCTCGGCGCCTTCCTGCGCCCGCAGCAAGGCCTCGAAGCCGCCGGCCATCACCCCTTGCACCATGTCCGGCTCGGTGCGGTAGGTGGGCGGCATCTCCGAGGCATCGAGCACGCCCAGCCGGCCGGAGGTGCCGGCGCCGACATAGACCAGGCGGCCGCCCTGGCGAAAGCTTTCGACCACCAGGTCCACGGCGCGCGCGATGCGCTCACGCTCGTCGCTCACGGCGGCGGCGACCAGGCGGTCCTCGGCGTTGATCAGGTCGACGATCTCCAGCGACGAGAGCTGGTCGATGCGCATCGACCGCGGGTTGCGCTGCTCCGTGAGCCGGGCGTCCAGCGGCGGCCTGGCGGCGGGGGTCGGCTTGCGCGCGGCGTTCATGGCGGTGATGGGGGCGGCCTCCAGCTTCACTTCAGGCATGCGGATGTCCCATGGTAGAGGTGATGCCATGGTGCTGCCGCCGCGGCGGCGACGATGTAGGAGCTTCGTGGAATCCGGTGTGGTTTCCGCGCCGCTGAGCTGCGCTCAGGCGGGGTGGGCGGCCAGCATCTGCTGCAGGCGCTCCATCACCCGGGGCCATCCGGCGCTCATGCCCTGGTACGCCTGCCGGGCCAGCGGCGAGGACAGGTCGAAGCCGGCATGTTCCAGTGACAGGCGCGTGCCCAGGCTGTCGGTTTGCAGCGTCCAGGTGACGGCGGTGTGGAGTGTGCGCGGGGCGAAGGAATAGGACAGCAGGCGCAGCGTTTGCACGGCGAGCACTTCGCAAGGCTGCAGGCCTCGCGATCCCATGTCGATGGTGAAGCGGTGGCCGAGGACGGGACGGATGTCGCCTGGTGCCCACCACTGGGCCAGTTCCGCCGGCTCCGTCAACGCACGCCAGACGCGCGCTGGCGGGTACGGCAAGGACTCCGTGATCTGCACGGAAGCCATGGCATCGGGCTTCGTCAGGCTGCCTGGCGGCAGCCTTCGGGTTGCTGGACGCGCCCGGTCGACGCGGGCAACATCGCCAGGGTGGGCGTGGGCCGGAGCGGACGTCTGACCATTTCGCCACCGCCATGCGGGCAGCATTCGCAGTTGGATCGCAGCTGGAGCATCGAGTTGGTTTCCTCGTGGCAAGCCCGCATTGTGACCAGCGCGGCTGCACCTGTCACTCGCCTTTACGGACCACCGCGGGCAAGATCGCAGCGGGGGACGACATCAACGGGCGGCAGCCCACAGCAAGGACAATCCCGAGCACAGCATCAGCCCGTCGATCAGGGTGCGGTACGCGCCCGGCGACAGCGCCAGCACGATGCTGCGGCCGATGAACGAGCCGGCCATCAGGGTCAGGCCGACGCCCAGCCCCTGCAGCAGCACCTCCAGCGGCAGGGCGCCCAGCGCCTGGAAGGTGGCGACCTTGGCGGCATACACCCCGATCGAGCCGGCCGCCTCGGTGCCGAGGAAGGCGCCGCGGTCGAGGCCGTAGAAGGTGAAGAGGGGCACCGTCAGCGGGCCCGTGGACACGACGAGGCCGGTGAGCAGGCCAAGCGGTCCGCCGAGCAGCACCAGGTGGCGCAGCGACAGCTTGAGCGAGCGGCGCGCCAGCCAGCGACGCAGCGGGATCAGCGAGAGGAAAAAGAGGCCGAGGGCGACTTCGGCCACGCCGGCCGGTATCGCCAGCAGCAGACGGGCACCCAGCACCGCGCCAGGAACCGCTGTCGAACAATAGGCCAGGCAGGCGCGCCAGTCGATCTCGCGCCACCAGGCCAGCACCCGGCCGAAGTTGCCGAGGATGGCGGCCACGGCCATGATGGGAACCGCGTGGCGCGGCCCGTACATCACGATCAGGATCGGCATCAGGACCAGCGACGAACCGGTGCCGACGACACCGCCCAGGGTGCCGGCCGCCAGGCCCGCGGCGAGGAGGATGAGGTAGTCCACTGCGGCCCACTCTAACGGATGCCCGGCGCCCTCCTGCCGGCCGCAGTCTGGTGTCGGCTGACCGGGCCCCGAGCGAGATGCTGCCGGACTTCGGCAGCGCGGCCGTGGTCGTCGGGCTACGAAGCCTGGCTGAGCCAGCGCTTCGGGCCGGCTACTTCCCCGCCTTGGTGGTGGCGCGCCCAATCGGCTGCTGTAGGACAAGCCGGACGGCGATTGCGGCGACCGGCGCATAGCGGCCTTGCACCCGCGTCACAAGATGGAAAGCGTCAATCATTCCCAAGGAGTTCTGGCATGAACAAGCAGCAAGTCAAGGGTGCGACCAACCGGGTGACCGGCACCATCAAGAAGGAGGTCGGCAAGGTCACCGGCGACCGCGAGACCCAGGCGCGCGGTGCCGCCACCAACGTCAAGGGCAAGGTGCAACAGGGCGTGGGCGATGCGAAGGAAGCCGTGCACCATGACCGGTCGCCGCGCGATCCGGACCTGAAGCGCTGATCCAGCAGCTTCGATGCGAAAAGGCCGGGACTTCCCGGCCTTTTTCATGGTGCGGCGGCGTCTTATTCCACTGGTGCGTTGGCACTGCCCGAGGCTTCCGCGGGTGGAGCGACCGTGGTGCTGGCGCCGGAACTGCCCGGACCGCCGAAACTCCTGGTGCCGCTTTCCTGCGGCAGCGCCCGCGGCGTGATCGTCACCGCGCCGCCGCTGCTCACGGAACCGCCGGCCGAAGCCGGCCCGCCCACGCTGTAGGTCCCCGAACTGCCGCCGCCATCGCGCGGCAACGGCGCGCTGTCGCTGCGCGAGCCGCTGCCGAAACTGCTGCTGCCGGGCGAGGGAATGACCCGGACCACCTGCGACTGCGAGCGGCTGCTGTCCGCCGGGAAGCCAGGGTCCGCCGGGCGCGCGCTGACCTCCGGCCGGTAGACCTGCGTGCCCGTGACCATCTCGGTCGGCCTGCCCGCCTCGAGCGGCCGCGGGAACGAAGGCACGCGCTGCTGCGAATCGATGATCACCGGTGCATCGGCGCTCACCGCCGGGGTCGGCAAGGTGGCGCCGGCCGGCGCGTTCAGCGTGTGCGGCGCCGGCTCGAGAATCGCCGGGTCGCTGCGCACTTCGGGCGCCGCCACCACCGCGCTTTCGCTGGCGGGCGGCGAGCTGAAGACGCTGTTCCACCACTCGCCCATGCGGTCCATCAGCGGCTTCTCCTGCCCGCTCATGCGCGGCGCCGCGAACGTGGCCTTGGCGTCGATGATGTTCGCCTTTTGCGATTGCTGGAAGAAATCGCCCACGACCAGCAGCGCGTTGTGCGCCCCCTGCCCCCAGTAGGAGCTGCGCATGGTCACGCGGTTGTCGTTGAAGCCGACCCAGGCGCCCGCCACCAGTTGCGGGTGCATCAGGATGAACCAGCCATCGGTGTTGTCCTGGGTGGTGCCGGTCTTGCCCGCCAGGTCGCCGGCCAGTCCGAAGCGCGACTTCAGGCCGACGGCCGTGCCCGACTCGATCACGCCCCGCATCACGTCCAGCAAGGTCATCGCCGCCTCATTGGACATGGCCCGCTCCGAGCCCTTGGCCAGGAACTGGTCCAGCACGTTGTGGTCCCGGTCTTCCACGGCCGTCACGATCTGCGGCTCGATGTAGTTGCCACCGTTGGCGATCGAGCTGAACGCGGTGACCATCTCCTTGAGGGTGACGGGGCTGGTGCCCAGGGCCAGGGAGGGCACTTCCTGCAGCTTGCTGTTGCGCACGCCCATGGCGCGGGCCAGGCTGGCCACGCGCGCCGGGCCGACCTGCATCATGAGCTGGGCGGTGATGGTGTTCTTGGACTTCGCCAGGCCGTCGCGCAGCGTCATCGGCTGGCCGCTGGGAGCGCCCTCGACGTCGCCGGGACGCCAGACCTGGTTCTTGTCGATCTGGATCGCGACCGGCTGGTCCATCAGCGTCTCGGTGGGCTGGTGGCCGCCTTCGAAGGCGGCGCCGTAGACGAAGGGCTTGAAGGTGGAGCCGGGCTGGCGCCGCGCCTGGTTGACGTGGTCGAACTTGTCGTCGTTGTAGTCGCGGCTGCCGACCCACGCGCGCACCGCGCCGGTGGTCGGCTCGATCGCGATGAAGCCGGTCTGCAGCGTGGTCTTCTGCTTGCGCAGCGCGCTCATGAACGTGTGGTCATGTTCCAGCTGCTGCAGCGCCTCGGCGTCGCTCTTGCCCTGGTCCCGGGCGACCTTGTATTCGGCCGACTCGCGCACGAACGACTTCACCAGGTCCTTGTTGGACGACCAGAAGTATTCGAACGGCTGCACGCCGGCGCGCGCATTGACATAGGCCGAAGGATCGCTGCCCATGCCGGCGACGCCGCTGCGGCTCCATTCGACGTCCGCCACCGCCTGCAGTTGCTTCAACTGCCGCTGCACGGCTTCGTTGGCCGCGGTCTGCAGGCGCGAGTCGATGGTGGTCTTCACCACCAGGCCATCGGCGTACACGTTGTAGTCGTGCGCGTCGGCCCACTCGAACAGCCAGCGGCGCAGGTATTCGGCCAGATGGGGGGCGGGTCCGTTGACTTCCTGGATCCGCTCGAAGTCCAGCTTCAGCGGCTGGCCCTTGAGCTGCTCGTAGCGCGCTTGCGGCAACTTGTTTTCCCTGACCATCATGGTCAGCACGGTGTTGCGCCGCTGCAGGGCACGGTCCGGGTTCATCACCGGGTTGTAGTAGGCCGTACCCTTGAGCATGCCCACCAGCGTGGCCGCTTCCAGCTCGTTGAGGTTCCTGGCCGGCTTGTCGAAGTAGGTGCGCGAGGCCATCTCGATGCCCCAGGCGTTGTACAGGAAGGAAACCGAATTGAGGTAGGTCTCGAGGATCTCGTCCTTGCTGTACACCGCTTCGATCTTCACGGCGGTGATCGCCTCCTTGATCTTGCGCGTGAGGGTGGGCGCGCGGCCGATCTGTTCCGGATAGAGATTGCGCGCCAGCTGCTGGGTGAGCGTGGAGCCGCCTTCGCGGTCGCCGCGGAAGGTGTTGACCGCCGCCTTCGCGGTGCGGACGAAGTCGATCCCGGGGTGCTCGTAGAAGCGCTTGTCCTCGGTCGACACCAGGGCGTCGATCACCTTCGGCGAAACGTCCGCGAGCTTGACCCAGTCGCGGTTGGCCCGCTTGAACACGGCCAGTTCCTTGCCGTCCGACGACATCACCACCGAAGGGTGCTCCTGCTTGGCCTTCTTGATGTCGCCGATGCCCGGAGTGAAAGGCACCAGCGCCAGCACGTACAGCAGCACGGCCGCCGGCAGTGCCGCCACTACCCTGACGGGGTGGCGGCGGATCGCCCCGCCGACGCGGCGCAGCCGGTCACCCACGCGCGCCAGCACGCCCTCGTTCTCAGCCTTCATGTTCTTCATTCCTCAGGTAGTGCGCAAATCTAGGCGGCCCGACAGTGGCGCGACTGTAGGACTGGCGCGCAAGGGGATCGCCTGAATCCCGCGAGCGCGCCACGTGCACGGATGACGCGGTCTGACCCTGTCGTCCGGCGGCTGACGACCGTTACGGAGCGGCGCCGACAGCAAGGCGCAAGGTCGTTCCCGTCGCCGCAGCGGCGGGCGCCCGGATCATCAGCTCCATGCAAGTCGCGCTCCCCACTCCTGCTTCCTTCATGGCGCGCCTGTTCGCGCCCGCCGCCCAGGGACCGCGGGCCCGGGTCACCCGCTGGTTCGCAGCGCACGTGCGCCACGGCGCCACGCGGGAAATCCCGGTGGCCGCCGCCGGCCGGATGACCGTGCACTGCCGCAACGGCGAAGCCTGGATCACGCACGACGGCGATCCGAAGGACGTGATGCTGCAGCCCAACCAGAGCTACGCCGTGCGGGACCGGGGCGGCCGGATGACGGTGCACGCGATGAAGGGCGACTGCATCTTCGAGATCCAGGTCGACGACTGATCCGCAACACGGCAGCTGCACGAGCCGGGAACAAATGAGCCGGGCGGCCATCCAATTGGTTGAAGGTTGAGCGGACCGCGGCACGCTTGAACAGGATCGCCTATCCTGCGTACTCCGATGGGTTCTTCGCGACTTGCCACGGCCGGGTCTTCGGTGCGACGTGACGTCCGCGTCCTACACATCGGCCCGGGAGGTCCTGACAGTCATGGCAAAACCCCCACCGCAGACTGCGCTCCAACCTCAACCTTTGAACTTTGCAGTGTTGGCTATCGAACACCCCCTCGCCTCGGCCGGAACCCCGCTTCCGGCCAACCAGGAAATCTCGCCGCAGCGCCAGCGCAGCCTGGCGCGCGCGGCGCAGAGCGACATCCTGCGCCGCCTGACGCCGCCGCTTCGCCATGACATGGTGGTGCACCTCCAGTCGCTGGGCATGATGGCCGAGGCACTGAACGCGCGCATGGAACGGGGCGTCGTGAACCAGGACGACCTGGCCAGCTCCGTGTCCAAGCTCAATCGGCTCTCGCGCCAGGCCGTCAAGCGCTGCCTCGAAGTGTGCGAATGGATGGAAGCGGGAGAGGACGACACCGTGCCGCTGCGCGAAGGCGTGGCCGAGATCGTCAGGCTCGTTTCCACCAGCCTCAACTTCCGCGGCTTCGACCTGCGCACGGAACTGGGCGACGGCGAATTCGAAGTGTCGCGCAGCGCGCTGCGTTTCCTGCTGGCGGCGGCCATCCTGACCCTGACCGACGCCGCGCCGGCCCCGGGCGAAGTGGCCGTGCGCACCGAGATTTCTTCTTCGCACGGCGTGGTCGCCGTCGAATACCAGCCGCTGCCGGAAGGGTCGTCCTTCACCCAGCTGCACGACGCCGGCGAATCCCCGCTGGCCTGGCCCGAAGTCCAGTCCCTGGCCAACGAGCACGGGGTGGAACTGCTGCGCAGCGGCCTGGCGATCATCCTGCGCCTGCCGCGCGCGGTGGTCACGTCACCACTGAAGATGGTTCCGGTGTGATCCCCGAGGGGGCGACCTCCCCCTTCTGGATGAAGGCTTCGAGCGCATCGATCGGCAGCGGCCGGCAAAACAGGTAGCCCTGGTAGCGATGGCAGCCCTGGCGCGCCAGGAAGGCGCGCTGTTCTTCCGTCTCCACGCCTTCGGCGATCACCTCCAGGCCCAGGCTGCGGCACAGTCCGATGATGGTGCCGGCGATGGCGGCATCGTTGCTGTCGGTGAGGATGTCCTTGATGAAGCCGCGGTCGATCTTCAGTTCGTCGATCGGCAGGCGCTTCAGGTATGACAGCGACGAATAGCCGATGCCGAAGTCGTCGACCGACAGGCGCACGCCCATGTCCTTGAGGTTGCGCATCTTGGCCACCGTCACGTCCAGCCCCTCGGCCAGCAGGCTTTCGGTGAGCTCCAGCTTCAGCTTGTCCGCCGGCACGCCCACCCGGCGCACGCAGGTCATCACGTCGTCGATGAAATCCGGATGGCGGAACTGCCGCACGCTCACGTTGACGGCGATGCTCAGGTGGCTGCGGTCCGGCCGCCGCGCCCACAGCGCGAGTTGTGCGCACGCCGCTTCGAGCACCCAGTGGCCGATCGGGATGATCAGCGACGTCTCTTCGGCCGTCGGGATGAACTGATCGGGATTCACGATGCCGCGGGTCGGGTGCTCCCAGCGCAGCAGCGCTTCGACGCCCGTCATCCGGCCGTCCATGCCGACCTGCGGCTGGTATTCGATCCTCAGGTGGTTGTCGCGCCAGGCTTGGCGCAGGTCCGTGGCGAGGGCGGCGTTCGCCGTGGCGACCGCCTGCATCTCCGGGTCGAAAAAGCGCACGGCATTGCGTCCGGCGGCTTTCGCCTGGTACATCGCCAGGTCGGCCTGCTTGAGCAACTCGTTGACGCTCGAGGGCGTGCGGCCGAACAGGGTCACGCCGATGCTGCAGGTGCTGTGGTGCAGGTAGCCCGGCAGCACATACGGCTCGCCCAGGCCTTCGAGGATGCGCTGGCTCACCTTCTGCGCTGCGGTCAGCGGGTCGAGCGGCTTTTCCGGCATGTTCTCCAGCAGCACGACGAATTCGTCGCCGCCCAGCCGCGCCACCAGGTCACCCTTGGCCACGCAGTTGCGCAGCCGGCGCGCCACCTGCTGCAGCAGCATGTCGCCCTTCTGGTGGCCCAGGGTGTCGTTCAGCACCTTGAAGTTGTCCAGGTCGATGAACATCAGCGCGCCCTCGCGCGCCCTGCCGTTTTCGCCCACCGCCTGGTGCAGGCGATCCAGCAGCATCTGCCGGTTGGGCAATTGCGTCAGCGGGTCGTAGAACGCCAGATACTGGATCTTCTCTTCGTCGCGCTTGCGCTCCGTGATGTCGCGGCCCACCGCCACCCAATGGGTCAGCCGCCGGGCCTCGTCCCAGACCGGCGAGACGTCGAGGTCGACCCAGTACGGCTCGCCCGCCTTCGTGTAGTTGATCAGGTCGACCCGCACCCGCTCCCACTGCTCCAGTGCCGCGCGGATGCGATCGAGCTGCGCCCGCTGCGTGTCGGCGCCCTGCAGGAAGCGCGGCGATTGCCCTATCACTTCCTCGCGGGCGTAGCCGGTGCGGCGTTCGAATGCGTCGTTGACGAACACGATCCGCGGCCCCGGAGCGCGAAACGGCGCGGCCTCGGTGATGATGACGATGTCGTTCAGACGGGCGATGCTGCCTTCCAGCAGCATCAGGTGCTGCTGCTGCTTGCGCCGCGCGGAAACGTCGCGCACGTGCAGCGCCATGCCGGCGCCGAACGGAAAGCCGCGCAGCTCCACCCAGTGCGTCACCTGCTGGTCGAGTTCCTCGAACTCGATCGCCTCGCGCCGCTCCAGCGCGTGCATGAAGCGTTCCTCGAGCGCCAGCCGGGCCCGCTTCTGGAAGAAGCTCCAGATCTTGCGGCCCGTCACGTGTTCGCCGGTCCCGGCGAGCAGCTGCTCTGCCTGCTGGTTCGCATAGCTGACACGCGCCTGCTTGTCGATCGTGATGAAGGCTTCGCCGCTGCCCTGGGCGCCGCCCATGCTGACCGTGTGCCGCAGCAGCGTGCCAGCCGCGTAACCGGCCGGCGCGATCTCCTGCACCAGGCCCTCGGCGCCCATGATGGCGCCGTCCTCGTCGCGCAGCGGCTGGCCGACACAACGCACCCAGACCCGGCCGCCACCCTGCATCCCCTCGACCTGCACCTCTACATCGAAGGGCACGCCCTGCTCTTCACAGGCGCGCACGCGGGCCTGCAGCTCCGCGCGGTGTTCCTCCGCGTAGTGGCCTAGCGCGTTCTCGAAACTGGGGCTGTAACCGGGTGGTGCACCGTGCAGCCTTGCCAGTTGTTCGGACCAGTAGAGCTCGCCCCGGCGCGAGTCCAGCCGCCAAAAGCCCACGAAGGCACTGCGTTCCACCAGCTCCAGCAGCTTGCCTGCGTTTTGCGCGATCACTGAATCCATGCGTTTCCTGTTTGCGCGCATCTTAAGTGCGCCATACCTCCTCGTGTGTGGCGTAGTTCGCATTGATCTGCCATGTGATCAGTCGTAGGCATCCTCCTACACGCAAACGCGTGCGCATCCGAGAGGTGATTGTTGCGGCAGGGCTAGAGTGCCTTACGCCTTGAAACCGAACCTTACGGATTGAGCCCCTTCGTGCAACTCGCAGCTTTCGTCGTCGAGGACAACGCCGAGATCCAGGAGAACCTCGTGGGGGCGCTCGAGGAACTGACCTGCATCAAGGTCGTGGGCGGCGCCGCGACCGAGGAAGGCGCGCTGGAATGGCTCGCCGCCAATGCCCAATGGGACATGTTGATCGTGGACCTGTTCCTCAAGGGCGGCAGCGGCATGCGGCTGATGCAGCGCGTGCAGCGCGCCAGGACGCAGCAGAAGATCATCGTCTTCAGCAACTACGTGAATCCGAGCGTGCGCAAGCGCTGTGCCCAGCTCGGCGTGGACGCGGTCTTCGACAAGTCCACCGAAATCGACGCCCTGGTCGACTACTGTTCCCACCAGTGCTCCCGACACGGGGCGCTCGCCGCCCTCGCACCTGAACACCCCACCGGAGGCCCCGCATGAGCAACACCATCGAATATCCCTCGCACTGGCTCGTCGAAGAGTCCAAGCAGGCCGCCGCCGACGTTGCGCTGCCGCCGGTGCAGCCGGTGGCCCCGGCCACCGCCGCTACGCCGGCGGGCACGATCAGCGGCCGCCGCTGGTCGGATGGCTCCGGCGCCCAGATCGCGGACCCGAACGCGCCCTGGTCGATGACGCAGCAATGGCCGAACCTGGTCGCCGCCTTGTCGGAACAGGCGGTGGAAAGCAGCAACCTGCTGCTGCGGGCCCTGAATTACCTGGTCGGCGCCGGGCGCCTGCGCCGCAGCGAGGCCAAGGCCCTGAGCGACGCCATGCACCAGTTGCGCGGCACCAGCCTGCGCGCGCAGCAGATCACCCGCCTGGCCAGCGGCCGCATCCGCCAGGCGCGCGAGCGCGTCGACCTGGCGGAGCTGGTGCGCCACGTGGTGGACGACCGTGCCAAGGAACTGGAAGCCGCCGGCGTCTCCGTCACCACCGAACTGCAGGGCGTGGACGTCCTGCTCGACCCGCCGGTGGCGATCAGCCTCGTCAACAGCATCCTCGACTGGGCCACCAGCTTCAGCAAGCAGCTGCACTTCACGCTGGTGCCTTCCGAGTGGCCCGGGCCGGCGCAGCTGCGGGTGCGCGTCACCACCCCGCCCCCGGCGAACGCGGCGCATCCCGGCGGCGTCGGCTGGACGGCCCGCCCGCGCGGCCGCCGCCTCAACGACGGCCTGCACTGGATGATGCTGCGCCAGATCGCTGCGTCGTCGAGCCTGGAACTGGCGCGCACCCGCGCCGAGGGCGCCGCCCTGCTCACGATCGGCTTTCCCAAGACCTTCACCAGCGGCGACGGCATGGCCTGCCTGGAGCTGACCGAAGACACCGGCAGCAACGGCGAGACGCTGCGTGAAAGCTGGGTGCTGGTGATCGCGAAGGACCCGGTGATCCGCACCGAGGCCGTGGACGCGCTGCGCAAGATGGGCATCGACGCGGCCGCCGCCACCGACATCGCGAACGCCCGTGAAGTGATCGGCGACACGCGGCCGAACGTACTGGTGACCGCCTACGACGTCGAAGCCGAGGACGTGGCCAAGTTCCGCGCCGAAGTGCTCGGCGGCGAAGAGCGCTGCCCGCTGGTGGAGATCACCCGCGAGCTGCCGTCGTTCCACCTGAGCGGCTTCGACCGCTTCGAAACCCCCAAGGTGGGCCGCGAACAACTGAGCGTCGAACTGCCGCCGACCGTGCTGTTCGAGCTGGTGAAGATCGTCTGAGGGAGAGCGTGCGCGAGCGGAAAAGGGGCGCCTCGGCGCCCCTTTTTCCTGCTGCCGCCGCTGTCAGGGCCGCTCGAAGGGCTGCTCCTTGAGCATCCGCACCAGCTGGTCGGCCGGCACCGGCGGGCTGTAGAAGAAGCCCTGCGCCTGGTCACAGGCCAGGTCGCGCAGCTTGTCCGCCTGCGCCTCGGTTTCCACGCCTTCGGCCACCACCTTCAGGTTGAGGCCGCGCGCCAGCGAGACGCAGGTGCGCACGATGCCCTCGTACGCCGGGTCGGAGGTGATCTTCTTGACGAAGGCGCGATCGATCTTGAGTTCGTCGATCGGCAGCGTGACGATGTAGGCGAGCGAGGAGTAGCCGGTGCCGAAATCGTCGATGGCCACCGGCACGCCGAGCGCCCTCACCTGCTGCAGCACCTCGATGGCGCGCTCCATGTTCGAGATCAGGATGCTTTCCGTCACTTCGATGCCGATGGCGGAGGGGTCGCCGTCCAGCACCTGCAGCGCCCGCTCGAGGGCGGGCACGAAATCTTCGTTGCGCAACTGCGCGGCCGCGACGTTGACGGCGATGCGCGGCGCCACCAGGCCGGCGTCGCGCCAGCTGCGCCAGTCGTCGATGGCGCGCTCCATGATCTTCTGCGCCACTTCCCCGATCAGGTCGGTGGTTTCCAGCGCCGGGACGAACTCGCCCGGCGGCACCAGCCCGCGGGTCGGATCCATCCAGCGCACCAGCGCTTCGACACCGACGATGCGGCCGGTGGAGAGTTCCACCTTCGGCTGGTAGTAGTTGACGAATTCGCTCTTCTCCAGCGCCCGCCGCAACTGCGGTTCCAGCCGGAAATGCAGGCTCTGGACGTTGTCGACGGTGCGGTCGAAGAAGGCCATCGGCTGCTCGCGCTCGATCGCGACCTGCAGCGCGGCGTCCGCCGCGTTCACCACCTCGTCCAGCGTCTTGCCGTCGTCCGGGAACGAAGCGAAGCCCAGGTTGACCGGGCAGACCAGCGACAGGTCGTTGACTTCGTAGGGACTGGCGAGGCTGCCCGCGAGCTGGGGCGCCAGCGCGCGCAGGAACTCGTCGGGCCGTGCCTGCGGGAAGAACAGGATGAACAGCCCGCGCTTGATGCGCCCGATGAAGGCGCCGCGGTCGCCGAAGAAGCGCAGCCGGTCGGCGGTCTGCTTGATCAGGCTGTCGGCCACCCGGAAGCCATGCGCGGAATTGATCTGGTTGATGGTCTTCAGCCGGACGAAGCACACCATGCCGCAATCCGGCTTGTTGTGGTCGAACTCCGCTTCGAAGTGGAACCAGTTCGGCAGCCCGGTCAGGCGGTCGGTCTCGGTGGCGATGCGCAACTGGCGCCGCAGCGTCAGCTGGCTGGCCACCGCCTTGGCGAGCTTCTCCAGGCCGTCGCGCTGGCTGTCCGTCAGCCGGCGCGCCACCTGGTCCATCACGCACAAGGTGCCGATCGCGCTGCCGTCGCGGGTGCGCAGGGGCACGCCCGCATAGAAGCCCAGCATGGGGCCGCTGCCACCCCAGGGTTGCGGGTCGGCCCATCCCAGCTTGGCGACGTCCGGGATCTCCAGCGTGCGATCCGCATCGAGGATGGCATGGGCGCAGAAGGACTTCTCGCGCGGCAACTGCTGCACCGGCACGCCGACGCGCGACTTGTACCACTGGCGGTTGGCGTCCACGAAGGTCAGTGCCGCCATCGGTGCGCCGCAGAGCACTGCCGCGAGCTGCACCAGCCGGTCGTAGTCGTCGTCCGGGTCGGTGTCGAGGATCGAGAAACCACGCAGCTCGGTGAGCCGCTGCGCTTCGTCGGCCGGATGCAGGGCCGCGGTATACAGCCAGGCCGGCCGCGAGCCGGCCAGCGATCGGTCAGGCAGCACGTCGGGGTCGGCTTCCAGCAACAGGGCCGACGCGTCCCGGTTCTTGGATCTCGGCTGCATCGAGGACATCGTTTGGCTGTCCCTCGTCCTAGTAGCGCGAGCGCTCGGAGGCCATGGCGGCGCTGAAGGCGTCGTCCTCGCGGCTCGCGGTTGCGGGCAGCACATCCGGCAACGGTTCGAGCTGCAGATGGGCGAAGGGATTGTCGCTTTCCGGTTCGGCCGGGGTGTCGAGGTCGAAGTCCAGCCCGAAGTGCGCGTCCGCGCGGGCTTCGCCTGCGGCCTCTATCGCCATCAGGGCGCCGCCCGGGTCGTCGGCATTGGCCCAGGGGGCGAGCGGATGGGGCTCCGGCTCGCCGTTGGGCACTGCCGCGCCGCCTGCGCCCTCGGCCACCAGCGTCATGGCGACGTCATACAGGCAGATCAGGTCGCGGCCGGCCTGCAGCGTGAGCGCCGCGCCCGGGGCCGGCACGCTGAACAGGGCCTGCTCGATGATGTCCAGCGCGACCCTGCGGCCCCATGCGGCAGTGATGCGCGCACTCAGGTCCGGCAGGCTGTCCAGGCTCAGCGGCGCGGTCAACTGTTCGACCGTCGGCGGCTCCAGCCCGTACACCTGCGTGTAGCGGCGGCGGACCGCGGCGATGGCCGCCTGGTCGCCTTCGCTTTCGCTCAGGCGCATCAGCTCGAAAAAAGCCAGGGGCGCCGGGTTCGCCGTGGCTTCCAGGTAGCTCTTGAGAACGTCCATCGCATCGGCCGGGACGCCGAGCGAAGACAGGAATTCCACTTCCTCGAAGGTGGCTGCCAGCGTCTCGACACGCAGCACCCCGCGTGGGGTGCTGCGGCGCGGCTTGTCCGCCTGCAGCGGCACCTCGAACGCGATCGGGCCGCGTTGGGCCGGCACGGCCGCGGGCGCGGAGACGACGCGGGGCACCACAGGTGCGCTGATCTCGGCGGGGGCACGCGGAAACTCGAACACGATCGATGGCTCGACCACCAACGGGGCGGGGCGTGGCTGTGATGCCGGCACCCGGTGTGGCTGCGGCTGCGGCCGCGACGGCTCGGGCGCCGCGGCCGTCCGGGCGGGCTCATCGCGCGCGTCCAGGGTGGGGTCGAGTTGCGAATCCAGCACCGAATCGGGCGACGGTGAATACCAGGGATCCATCGACCGTCCGGCGCGGCGCGTGCGGTACCAGACGGTCCCGGCAGCCGCTGCGGCGACCAGCACCAGCAGGGCCAGCACCTGGAGCGCGGCAGCGCTGGCGTACCAGGGGCCGATGTCTTCGACGCGTCGGCGCAGGGCGGCCATCTCGGCGCGGGTCTGGCTGGCGGACTGGCGCAGGGAAGCCAGGTCGCCTTCCAGCTTCTGGATCATCGCCGTGGTCCGCAGCAGCTCGGTCGGGTCGGCGTTGATCGCCTGCCAGAGCAAGGCTGCGGTCGCGCGCCGGCCGACGTCGCCCATGGGGTCGGACAAGGTGGCGCTCACGCGCAGCAGGGTCTGGCGATCGGGCTCGAAGGGCTCCAGCTTCAGGCGCGGGCTGCCGATGCTGTCGGTGGCGCGCAGGCTCCTGGTCATCCGCGCGCGGGGCATGCGGTCGTCGCGCATCGCCAGCGCAGGCCGCACCGCCGGCGCCCGTGCCGACCCGAGGCCGGACATGCGCAGCGGCGCCGGGGTGGCCGCCGCACCCAGCGCATTGGCCGCCGCATGCGCTGCGGGCGTGGCTTGCGCCGCCGGCCGGACGATGCCTGCAAGCATCTGTTCCGAGGGCATTTCAGGCAACAGCGTGTAATTGCGCGTGATGGTGTTGCTGCAGCCCGCGCGCACCGAGACCGTGACGATCGGCTCGTCGATGGTCGCCGCCACTTCGATGCGCACCCGGCGGGCGTCCTCACCACCGATCACGGAGGTGCGGACCTGGTCGCGGCGCAAGCGGTTCTCGCCGTAGAAGACGTCCGCGTGCACGCAGTCGTCGCGCGCCTCGCCGCTGGCGAAACGGGCCGGCACCGTCATCTCCAGCGGCCGGCCGATCCAGGCCGTGGCGGCCGGGGTGCCGAGCGACTGGGCGAAGGCACAGGCCCAGCATCCCAGCAATGCGGGCACTGCCAAGGTCGAGCCAATCGTAAGCAGTTTTTTCATGGGCTTACCAACTGTACGAAGCTCGGCAGAAGCGCACGGGTAGGAAATGCTGCGCATGCCTTGTAGGACAAAACCTACGGCTGTCTCTGGACGGCTGCGAGCCCGTTGACGGTTTCGGGAGGGACATAGCGCGGCCCCTCGAACAGGTAGATCGGAATCCCGTCGTACGCCGCGAGTTGCGGCCGCAGCTCCTCGAGCGTGGCCGGCCTGAAGCCGCCACCCACCTGTGGCCGAAACGCCTCGGCGATGACGCGGACGCGATCGCGGCCGAGCCGGCGCACCAGCACATTCGTGTAGTGGCGCGCGACGAAAGCCGTGCGTGCATGCACGCCGACGCCGTCCTGGAAGAAGACGCCGACGTCGGGCGGCAGCCACTCCGTCAGGCTCTGCGCGAGTTCCTCCGGCCCGACGTTGGCGCTGTCGTAAACGCTGATCCACAACGGCCGCGGCAGCTGCGCCAGCAACGTGCGCAGGCGGTAGGCCTCCATCCAGGTCGGATCGATCTCGATCGGGAAGTAATAGCCGGCCACGTTGACCGGCGGCGGCGTCCTGGCCACCTTGGCCGACAGCTGCACCAGGCCCTCGAGGTCACCGCGCGCGCCGCGCTCGTCGAAGCGCCCGGCCAGCCCGACGATCACCTCGGTCGCCCAGGGCTGCCTGGCGATGGCTTGCCAGTCCGGCATCTTCGCGCCGGCCGGCAGGTCGGTGCCGCCGACGAAGGCCAGGTTGTCCACCACCGTCCACTGCACCAGCAGGCTGCGCACGCCCAGCTTGTCCCAGTCGCCGCGCGGCTCGGTGTGCTCGTTGTCGATCTGCCAGACCACCCCCTCGATGGGTGGCACGGTGGTGGATGCGCAGCCGGAAACCAATGCGGCGGCCAGCACCAGGCCGCTGAAGAAACGCGGCATCGTCAGTACGACAGCAGGCCGTTCACGAACAGGCCCTTCATGCGGTCATCGCCGCTGAGCCTGGCGCGGTACTGCAGCGTCAGGTCCCAGTACGAGCGGGGTGCGTTGTACACGTCGTCGCGGAACCAGCGCCGCACGCTGACACCCGGGCCGATGCCCGCGGAGGTCTTGGCCGACGGGTCGTTCGAGCTGTATTCCACGCCGACGAAAGCGTGCGGGAACAGCACCGTGCGGCCATCGCCGCCCAGCAGGTAGCTGCGGCCCGCCATCAGCGAAGCGATGCCGTAGTTGTTGCCGGCGTCGAGATAGCGACCGACTTCCGCGTAGAAGCGGGCGGTCCACCAGCTCGGCGTGCCGTCCACGCGCAGGTCGTTGCCGGTGTCCCACGAGTAGCCGACCTGGGCCAGCCAGTCGTCGTTGACGTTGGGGCCGAACACGCGGCTGAAGGACAGCACCAGGTTCTGCGCCGAGATCGGTTTCCAGCGCACGCCCACGCCGCCCTGGAAGCTCTCGCCGCCGGTCAGGCCGTTGTTCTGGTCGTTCAGCGTCATGAAGCCGCGGGCGAACAACTCGACGAACTCGCCGTTGCGGTAGCCCCAGGGACGGTAGTAGCCCTCGACGCCGGCCTGGGTGACGCGCCCGCTGCCGCTGCCGTTGATGTTGCCGAAGCCGGGTGCGATGCCGGCGCCGTTGCGCAGCGTGACGGAAGCCAGCACGCCCCACTTGCGCGTCAGGTCGGCCACGGTGCGGCGGGTGTCGTACAACATCTGCGGCTCCATCTTGAGCTGCAGGCCGTTGGCCGCGTCGATGGCGCGCTTGAAGTACTGCAGGGCCTCGTCATCGTGCTTGCTGTGCATGGCCGCGTAGCCGGCGTCCAGCAGCGAGGTGGCCGGCAGGCCGCCGCCGGCGTCCGCCGCCGCGAACGACTGGCGGGCCGCTTCGGTGTCGCCGATGCGGGTGGACAGGTAGGCGGCGTCGAGCCGGTTTTGTGGCGTGCCCGCGTCCGCCGGTGCGGTGGCGAGGCGGTTGCGGGCCTCGCGCGTGCGGCCGAGGTCGGCCAGCAGCGCGGCCTCGGTCGTCACCGGCAGTCCGCCGGCCGCCAGTGCAGCCTCGGCATCGGCATTGGCCCCGGCCGTGTTGCCCAGGCCGCGGCGGATCGATGAGCGCTGCGCCAGCAGGGGGGCGTCGGACGAGAGCGCCAGGGCAGCGCTCGCCGCGCGTTCCGCTTCGGCGTTCTCGCCCGCGGCCAACGCCGCGTTCATGTGCATCAGCTGCCAGTCGCGCTGGCCCGGCGCCGCCGCGGTCGCCAGGCGCGCTTGCGCCAGGGCGCGCTGGACGTCGCGCTCTTCCAGCGCGCGGTAGGCAGCGGTGGCGTTCGCGAAGCCGGGCAGCGCAGGCACCGCCGCCGCCTGCAGCGTGCAGGTCTGGGAGGCGTCGACGTTCGAGCAATCGATGCCGGGCGCGCGCAGCGCGAAGGTGGTGGGGCTCCCCGGCGCGGCGAGCGCTTGCCGCGCGATTTCGCGCCGGCCGGCGGCGTCGGCGTCGTCGGCCGGCAAGGCCTGCAACAGTTCGACGGCGCGGGCGCCGTTGCCTTGCGCCAGCGCCAGGTCGGCGGCCAGCAGCCGCAGCTGGCGCTGGGACGCCGGCTGCACGCCGCGCTGTTGCAGGGCACGGTCCAGGTCCGCCGCAGCGTCGGCCGAGCGGTTCAGGCCCTGGCGCGCGTAGCCGCGCAGCGCCAGGGGCGCGGCGCTGTCCGGCAGCAGGGCGATGGTTTCGTTGGCGACGCGATCCGCATCGGCAAAGCGGCCGTCGCGCAGCAAGGCATGCACCAGCACCAGGCGGAAGCCGGCGTTCTCCGGCGCGAAGCGGACCGCGTCCGTGCCGGCCGCTATGGCGGCTTTGACATCGCCAGCCTGCAAGGCCTTGTACATGGCGTCGCCCGCGACCTGCGCCCGTTGCCGTCCGAGGTCCGTGCGTGCGCGGGCCAGCGCGCCGTCGTCGCCCGATACTTGCGCGGCGCGGACCAGGGATTGCTCGGCCTGTTCGGGCTGGCCGTTGCCGGCTTGCGCCTGCGCCAGCAGCAGCCAGTAGTCGCGCCTGGCCGGGGCGAGCTGCACGGCCCGCTGCGCGTTCGCCACGGCCGCCGCATAGTCGCGCCTTGCATAAGCCTTGTAGCCGGCGTCGGCGGCGCTGTTCGCCGTCTGGGCGGCCTGGTGGGCGCCGCGCGCCGCCGCTGCGCCCCTGGGCCCGGTCTGCGCTGCCGCATGGAAGGAGGAAAGCGCAAGCGCGGCGGCCAGGGCCAGCGCCTTTCGTTGTTCTTGTTTCATGGTCGTTGTCGAGGAAGATCCTCTTATGTGGGTTGCGCGGAAGGCTTGCCGAAGAATCCTCTCTGGTTCTGTTCGGGTCTCTCGGCCGAGCGGGCGAAGAAGCTGCGCTGCTCGGCAACCACCTGCTCGAGCACCTCGCGGCCGATGACGCCGCATTCCACCAGGTAGTCACCGATGCGCCCGTGCTGGGCAGGTTTGTAGTCCTGCATGGCTCCTTCGAATTTGTGCCGGCTCAGGAGCCCGCGTTCGATCAGCATGTCTCCCAGCAAGGGGCCGGTGGGCACCGCCGGGGCCCTGTCACCACCGTCCTCGCGCAGCAGCCGCAGCGCCACGGCAAGTTCGCCTTCGCGCGCAATCCGCTGCACCGGCTCGGCGCCGATGCCCTGCGTGATCTCCGCCAGGGCCGCTTCCGACAGCGGACTGGTCACTGCCAGGATCGGCCGGTTGTTCTTGTTCGTGCCCATGTGGATGGCGCGGTGGCGCACCGCCAGTTCCACCGGCATGTCCTTGGCGTGCTTGCGCACCAGATCGGCGGACAGGTGGGCCCGCGGCAGGTCGGCCTGGTAGGCGATGGCTTCGGCCAGCGTCTCCTCGTCCAGCCAGCCGTTGGAGACCAGCACGCGGCCGAGCGGCACTTCGCCCCCGGCGTTCTGCTCCAGGGCGCGCTGGATGGCGCCCTCGTCCACCGCGTTCCACGACTGCAGCAGTTCGCCCAGGCGTTGGCGCTTGCGCGCCAGCTGCGTGCTGGAGGGGAATTCGTGGGCGGTCTTGTCCCAGGCCAGGCGGTTGCCCTTGAACAGGTAGCCCAGGTACATCTTCCAGGCGCGGGCCACGGCCATGCAGTTGACGAAGTTGCCCACCACCATCCGCGGCAACGACATCACCCCGTGTTCCCAGCCGTACAGGACCGTGGTGAAGTACACCCGGTGCGCCGCTCGCAGGGCGAGGAAGAACGCGTTGATGTAGATCATCTTGCGCCAGATGCTGCCTTCCTGGAACAGCGACGGGTAGTACGCGTGCCACCACCCGGTCGCCAGGCCGATGTGGAAGAGGATGAAATGCAGCACAAGAATGTACGCCAGAATGCTGGCGAACGAGGTGACCACGCCCTTGCGGTCGTGCAGCAGCAGGTAGCGCGCGGCGTTGCTGCGACCGCGCCATTTGATCTGCTCCCAGCTTTGCAGGCCGATGCCCAGGACCCACCGCGCCTTCTGCCGGTAGGCAGCGCGGAAGTTGTCCGGGAAGTACTCGCGCACGCACAGCGGCATCTGCATCAGCAGCTCGCGCCGCTTCTTGCTGCCCCAGGCGGTGCGGTTGATGTGGAAGGTGACC
>JAQGMY010000282.1 GCA_028292105.1 Ramlibacter sp. | reverse complement strand
TCACCACCATGCACCGGCGCGACGCCTTCCCCGCCGACGAGGTGCGCACGCTGCACCGCTCGCAGATCAAGGGCAAGTACATCCTCTCCTCACCGATCCGGCAGGAAGCCGCATGATCAGCCGCCGTGCCTTCACGCAGGGACTGGCCGCCGCTTCGATCGCCGGCGCGAGCCCGGTGCGCGCGCAGGACCCGTACCCGACCAAGCCGGTCCGCCTGATCGTCGGGCTGGCGCCCGGCGGCATCGCCGACATCACCGCGCGCGTCATCGCGCCGCGGCTGGGCGAGCTGCTCGGGCAGGCCGTGATCGTCGAGACCCGCACCGGTGCCGGGGGCACCATCGCCACCAAGATGGGCGCGGCGAGTCCGGCCGACGGCTCCACCCTGCTGATGGCCTTCGATGGCACGCACGTGACGATCCCCGCGGCCAATCCGGCCGCCGGCTTCGACCCGGTCCACGACTTCTCGCCGATCGGCAAGGTGGTGGACTCGCCGGTGCTGATCACTGCGCATCCCACCTTCCCGGCGGCAGACTTCGGTGAGTTCATCAGGATGTCGCGGCGCATGCTCACTTCGGGTGAAGGGGCGCGCGTGTTCGAGTACGGTACCTCGGGCGTGGGCAGCACCGGCCACCTCACGATGGAACTGCTGAAGCTGCGCCTGGGCTTCTACGCACTGCACATCCCCTACCGCGGCGGCGGCGATGCCCGCGCCCAGCTGCTGGGACGACAGATCCCCATGATGCTGGCGGCGGTGCCCACCACCTCCGGCGACATCCGGTCCGGCCTGCTGAAGGGACTTGCGGTGACGAGCGCCAGGCGTTCGTCCGCGATCCCGAACGTGCCCACCTTGTCCGAGCTGGGCCATCCCGAGCTGAAGAACCTGGACGTGAACTCCTGGGTCGGCGTGCTCGCCCCGGCGCGCACGCCTGCCGCTGTCGTCGCCCGGCTGGACGCCGCGCTGCGGCAGACAGTGGGCAGCGAGGACGTTTCGACGCGGCTGGTCAACGCCGGCTCGACCCCCGTGAAAAGCTCGCCGGAGATGTTCGGCAAGCAGATCGCTGCCGATTTCGCGCAGTGGAAGCGCGTGATCGTGGACTCCAAGCTGCGGCTGGAGGCCTGAGGCGCTGGCGCCCGCTGGCGGCGGTCACCCCTCGTAGACGATCTGCGCCTGCCCCGCATGCGCCTGCGCCATCCAGCTGGCCAGTGCCGCGTCGCTCGGGTAGAACCTGGCCTGCTCCCCCAGCTGCAGTTCCGCCACCGCGGCATCGCGCTGCACCAGCAGCCGCACCCCCAGTCCGCGCACCAGTTCGCCCTGCTCCGACTGCTCCGTCTTCGGCGGGAACTCGCGCAGCAGGCGCTGGATGTCGGGCACCTGGCCGTTGACGGCGACCTTCAGGTACTTGCCGAAGCGGCAGCGCGCCGTCGCCAGGTCCCAGATCTGCTGGATGTTCAGGCGGAAGCCGCCGGAGAAGCGGTCCGGCTGCAGCTTGGCCATGACCACCACCAGCTCGTCTTCCTTGAACCAGCCCTTCTGCGGATTGAAGACGCTCTCGTCGGCCGCGGCCTCGATCATGTCCGTCTTGTCGTCCAGCTTGAACAGCGCCAGCTTGCCGCGCTGCCCGTTGATGAAGCGCAGGTCGTTGACGATGCCCGCCAGCAGCATGGGCTCGCGGGAGTCGACCAGTTCCTCGATCCTGCGCTTGCAAAAGCGCCGCACCTCGCGCTCGACCTCGTCGAACAGGTGGCCCGAGAGATAGAAGCCGATCGCCAGCTTCTCCTGCGTCAGGCGTTCCTTCACGCCCCAGGGCATCGCCTCGACCAGGTCCGGCTCCTGCGTGCTGGCGCCGTGCGAGTCGTCACCCATGTCGAACAGGCCGCCCTGGTTGGCATTGGCCGCCGCCGCACTGGCGAAGTCGAAGGCGCGGTCGATGGAAGCGACCATCGAGGCGCGGTTCATGTTCAGCGAGTCGAACGCGCCCGCCTTGATCAGCGCTTCCACCGTGCGCTTGTTGATGCGGGTGCGATCGACGCGGCAGCAGAAGTCGTACAGGCTCTTGAACGCGCCGCCCTCTTCGCGGGCCGCCACGATCGCCTCGACCGCCGACTCGCCCGTGCCCTTCACCGCGCCCAGGCCGTAACGCACTTCCTTGTTCGAGATCGGCTCGAACCGGTGGCGGCCGCGGTTCACGTTGGGCGGCTCGAAGGCGATGCCGAAGTTCTTGCGCGCGTCCTCGAACAACACCTTGAGCTTGTCGGTGTTGTCCATTTCGATGGTCATGTTGGCGCAGAAGAACTCCGCCGTGTAATGGACCTTCAGCCACGCAGTGAGGTACGCCAGCAGCGAGTAGGCGGCGGCGTGCGACTTGTTGAAGCCGTAGCCGGCGAACTTCTCCATCAGGTCGAAGATCTCGTCGGCCTTGGCCGGCGGCATGCCGTGCGTCTTCTCGGCGCCGGCGCGGAAGCGCTCGCGGTGCTCGGCCATCTCCTCGGCCTTCTTCTTGCCCATCGCGCGCCGCAACAGGTCGGCGCCACCCAGCGAGTAGCCGCCCAGGATCTGCGCGGTCTGCATCACCTGTTCCTGGTAGACCATGATCCCGTAGGTCTCGCTGAGCATCTCCGCCACGGCCGGATGCGGATACTCCACCGTCTCGCGCCCGTGCTTGCGCGCCACGAAGCTGGGGATCAGGTCCATCGGACCCGGGCGATAGAGGGCGTTCAGCGCGATCAAGTCTTCCAGCCGGGTCGGCCGGGCGTCGCGCAACATGCCCTGCATGCCGCGCGATTCGAACTGGAACACCGCTTCGGTCTTGCCGTCGGAGAACAGCTTGTAGGTTTGCGGATCCCCCAGCGGGATGTTCTCGAACGCGAAGTTCTCCTGCCCGGGATGCCGCTCGACGATGAACTTGCGCGCCAGTTCCAGGATGGTCA
>JAQGMY010000277.1 GCA_028292105.1 Ramlibacter sp. | reverse complement strand
ACGCCACGCCGGTGCTGGTGCTCACCGCCCGTGACGGTGTCGACGACCGCGTCGAGGGCCTCGACCACGGCGCCGACGACTACCTGCTCAAGCCCTACGAGATGCGCGAGCTGCTGGCCCGCATGCGCGCCGTGATCCGTCGCCGCGACGGCAGCGCGCACTCGGTGATCGGCAATGCCGCCGTCAGGCTGGACCTGACCACGCGCGAGGTGATGGTGCTGGGCGAGCGCTCCCAGCTCTCGCAACGCGAGTTCGCCTTGCTGCACGCGCTGCTGGAGCGGCCCGGCGCCATCCTCTCTCGCGAGCAGCTGGAAAACCGGATCTACGGCTGGGGCGAAGAGGTGAGCAGCAATGCGGTCGACGTCCTGATTCACGGCATGCGGCGCAAGCTCGGCCCCGAGGCGATCCGCAACGTGCGCGGGCTCGGCTGGCGGGTGACCGGCTCGGCGCCGCCGCCCGGCGGCATGGCGGCGGCATGAAGTGGCACGTCTTCCCGGCTGGCCGGATGTGCTCGATCCGGCGCGCGCTGCTCCTGTGGATGCTGCCGCTGTTCCTGATCGTGGGCACGCTGTCGGCGGCCTGTTCCTACTGGTCGTACTCGCGCATGGTCGACTCGTTCATGGACGACCAGATGCAGCAACTGGCCATCGCCTTGTCGACCAACCAGGCAGTCCAGCCAGGGCGGCAGAACGCCGACCGCGTGCTCAAGTGGGGCGCTTACGTCGTGCAGACCTTCAGCCGCGACGGCAGCCTGCAGGTGACTTCCTGGCCCGAAGCCAAGGTGCCGATGCAGCCGCAGCAGGGTTTCCAGGACGTCGCCCAGGACGGCCGGCGCTGGCGCGTCTACCTGCAGCCGCCGGAGCAGCCGGGCGGCCACGGCGTGCAGGTCCTGCAAAGTTCGCAGTTCCGCGCCAACCTCGCCGCCGAACGCGCCGGCTTTGCGCTCGCCCCCATCCTCTTGTTGCTGCCGCTGTCGATGCTGGTGCTGTGGGGTGTGGCGCGCGCCATGTCGATCGCCTTGCAGGACATCGCGCGGCAGGCCGCCCAGCAGGACGAACACCACATCTCCGAGCTGGCCGTGGCGCACGTGCCCGCGGAGATCAAGCCGCTGGTGACCTCCTTCAACAGCCTGTTGCGGCGGCTGGGCGATGCCTTCGCCACGCAGCGCCGCTTCGTGCAGGACGCGGCGCACGAACTGCGCACCCCGATCACCGCCATCAGCCTGCAGCTGGAGAACATGCGCCAGGACGTGAGCTGCAAGGAAGCGGCGGAAAGATTCGGCCACCTCGAAGCGGGCATCCGCCGCGGCCAGCGGGTGGTCGACCAGTTGCTGCGCCTGTCCAGGCAGGAAGCGGGTGGCGCCGACGGTCCGGCGATCGTCGACTTGCAAACGCAGCTGCGCGAGAGCATCAACACGCTCATCGCACTGGCTGACCAGCGCAACATCGATCTCGGACTGGTGGGCTCGCCCCAGCCCGCCGCGCCGGCGACGCTGCGCTGCGCCCCGGGCGACCTGCGCAGCCTGCTGGACAACCTGATCGACAACGCCCTGCGCTACACGCCGGAAGGCGGCATCGTCGACGTCCGCTTGCTGCAGGAGCAGGGCCGGCTTGCCATCGAAGTGGTGGACACCGGCCCGGGGATTCCGCACGACATGCTGCCGCGGGTGTTCGACCGCTTCTTCCGTGTGCCGGGCAACGGCACCAGCGGCAGCGGCCTGGGCCTGGCCATCGCGCAGGCCGCGGCGCAGCGCTGCGGCCTCACCCTCACCTTGCGCAACCGCGCGGACCGCAGCGGCCTCATCGCGCGCATCGAGAGCGCCGCCTGACGCTTCGCGCCCATCCTGAGACGGGAAGGGCTGCAACGATGCAGCCCTTTTGCCTGGCGCGAACGCGCGGGAATCAGAACGTGAGAGTCAAGGTGGGCGAATCGCCGTGGGCCACTTCCACGCGCAGGGGCAGCCCCAGGCCGGCCTCGCCGGGCAGCAGTGAGCAGCCGGTGGCCGGCTGGCTGGCCATGGTCAGCGTGTGCGCGTCGTCCTCGGCGCGATGCGTCGGGTCGGACCAGCTGGCGGGGGGAAGCTCTATCCTCATGGAACGGACTGTAACCACCCGTAGCACCCGCTTTGCCCGGCCGGGAACCCCAACCCGGCAGGATTCGTCGATTTATTCACGACCGGCGTGCGCTAGCATCTCCCGCCTTGAAAATGTCACGGGCTGTCCCTAGCTCCTGCGCTGCATCCCTACAACACACCATGGCCCAAAAACAGACTCTCTCCTTCCAGGCCGAGGTTGCGCAACTGCTGCACCTCGTCACCCACTCCCTGTACTCCAACAAGGAGATCTTCCTGCGGGAGTTGATATCCAACGCATCGGACGCCTGCGACAAGCTGCGGTTCGAGGCGCTCAACGACCCGTCGCTGTACGAGGACGCGCCCACGCTCGAAGTGCGCGTGAGCTTCGACAAGGAGGCGAAGACGCTCACCATTGCCGACAACGGCATCGGCTTGTCGCAGCAGGAGGCGATCGACAACCTCGGCACCATTGCGAAGAGCGGCACGCGCGAATTCGTGTCGCGCCTGTCGGGTGACCAGAAGTCCGATGCCCAGTTGATCGGGCAGTTCGGCGTCGGCTTCTATTCGGGCTTCATCGTCGCCGACAAGATCACCGTCGAGTCGCGCCGTGCCGGGCTCAAGCCGGAAGAGGGCGTGCGTTGGGTCAGCGGCGGCGCCGGCGACTTCGAGGTCGAGCAGATCACGCGGCCGCAACGCGGCACGAGCGTCACGCTGCACCTGCGCGACGAAGCGCTGGACTATCTCTCCACCTGGAAGCTCAAGTCCATCATCGGCAAGTACTCCGACCACATCTCGCTGCCCATCCTGATGCGCAAGGAGGAGTGGCAGGAAGGTGAAGAAGGCAAGGGCGGCGAGCACGTGCTGTCGGACGAATGGGAAACGGTCAACCAGGCCACGGCCTTGTGGACCCGCCCCAAGAAGGACATCACCCCCGAGCAGTACCGGGAGTTCTACAAGGCGATCAGCCACGACTACGAAGACCCGCTGGCCTGGAGCCACAACCGGGTCGAGGGCAGCACCGAGTACACGCAGCTGCTGTTCCTGCCGGCGCGCGCCCCCTTCGACCTGTGGAACCGCGAAAAGACGGCGGGCGTGAAGCTGTACGTCAAGCGCGTCTTCATCATGGACGACGCCGAGGCCCTGCTGCCCGCGTACCTGCGCTTCGTCAAGGGCGTGGTCGATTCGGCCGACCTGCCGCTGAACGTCAGCCGCGAACTGCTGCAGGAAAGCCGCGACGTGAAAGCGATCCGCGAAGGCAATACGCGCCGCGTGCTGGCCATGCTGGAAGACCTGGCGAAGGCAGAGAAGGACGAGGCCGCCAGCGAAGAGGACAAGGGCAAGTACGCGCGCTTCTACGCGGAGTTCGGCTCGGTGCTGAAGGAGGGACTGGGCGAAGACCTCGCCAACCGCGAACGGCTGGCCAAGCTGCTGCGCTTCGCCTCCACCGCCAGCGACACGGTGAGCGTCTCGCTGGCCGACTACAAGGCGCGCATGAAGGACGGCCAGGAGGCCATCTACTACATCACCGGTGACACGCAGGCCGCCGCCGCCAACAGCCCGCAGCTCGAGATCTTCCGCAAGAAGGGGCTCGAGGTGCTGTACATGACGGACCGGGTGGACGAGTGGGCCCTGAGCTTCCTCCACGAGTTCGAGGGCACGCCGCTGCAGTCCGTGGCCAAGGGCCAGGTCGACCTCGGCAAGCTGCAGGACGAAGCCGAAAAGAAGGCGGCCGAGGAAGCGGCCCAGTCCTTCCAGCCCGTGCTCGCCAGGCTGAAGGATGCCCTGAAGGACAAGGCCCAGGACGTGCGCGTCACGACGCGGCTGGTCGATTCACCGGCCTGCCTGGTGGTCACCGAAGGCGGCATGAGCCTGCAGCTGGCCCGGCTGATGAAGCAGGCTGGCCAGCAGGCGCCCAACCAGAAGCCGGTGCTGGAAGTGAATGCCGGGCATCCGCTGGTGCAGAAGCTGGAGGGCTCGCCGCACTTCGACGACCTGGCGCACATCCTGTTCGACCAGGCGCTGCTGGCCGAAGGCGGTTTGCCGGAGGACCCGGCGGCTTACGTGAAGCGGGTGAACGCGCTGCTGGTTTGACAACGTAGGGTGCGCAGCTTCAGCTGCGCACCAGACTCACTCGAAGCCGCACTCCCGCCGCGCCTGCGCCGCTTGCGCGGCGGTCAATGCCGCAATCAGCTCGCGCGCCAGCTCCGGCTGGTCGGCGCCGGTGGCCACGGCCGCCGTGTAAGTCGTGGCCAGTTCATGTGGCGTCGGCAGCAGTCCGGTCAGCCGCACGCCCTCGGTGAACAGGATTTCGGTGACTTGCGTGCAGCCGACCGCGTTCGCCTCCGGCGCCTCGGCGAGCGCCGCCATGGCCGCGGCGCCGTTGGGGAAGGTGCGCAGCCGCTGGCCGAGCGTGCCGGCCAGCCCCAGCGACTCCAGGACCTTCATGAAGTGGATGCCGGCGGTGGCCTTGGTCGGGTCGGGGAAGTAGATGCTGCCGGCGCGCTCGAGCAGCAGGCGCAGGTCTTCGGGTGAATCCACTTTCAGTTGTGGCGCACCCTGCTTCACCGCCAGCCCGGTCTTCACCACACCGACAGGCCTGGCGCTCGCCGCGTCCACACGGTCCTCGGCGGCAAGTTGCCGTATCAGCGCGTCGGTGAGGATCAGCACGTCGCACAGGTCGCCTGCGACCAGCTTTTCCTTCATCAGGCCGACGGCGCCGTAGGTGCCGTTGATGCGGCAACCGTGCATTTCCTCGAACGCGGGCAGCAGCCGGTGCAGCAGGCCCGCTGCCGCGCCGCCGCTCAGGATGTGCAAGGGTGTCGGCATCATTCCGCCTTGATCCTGGCCGACTGGATCAGCCGCTGCCACTTGTGGATGTCGTCGGCGACGTACTTGTCGAAGGCGGCGGGCTGCATGAC
>JAQGMY010000226.1 GCA_028292105.1 Ramlibacter sp. | reverse complement strand
GTTCGGCTGTCCGCCTTCTCATCTCAACTCACTACGGCCTGGGGCCGCTCCATCGGGCCTTCGCCCGCGGCGGCCATGGCGCGTTCGTGTTGCCATTCGGCGAAGCTCTTGATCCCCAGCGTCACCACGGCCAGCAGCGCCAGCAGGGAGGCGACGGAAAAAGCGGCGACGGACTGGTATTCGTTGTAGAGGATCTCCACGTGCAGCGGCATGGTGTTGGTCTGGCCGCGGATGTGGCCGGACACCACCGACACCGCGCCGAACTCGCCCATGGCCCGCGCGTTGCACAGGATCACGCCGTAGATCAGGCCCCACTTGATGTTGGGCAGCGTCACGTGCCAGAAGGTCTGCCAGCCGGTCGCGCCCAGCACGATCGCGGCCTGTTCCTCGTCGGTACCCTGCGCCTGCATCAGCGGAATCAGTTCGCGGGCGATGAAGGGAAAGGTCACGAACACGGTGGCCAGCACGATGCCCGGCACGGCGAAGATGATCTTGATGTCGTGCGCCTGCAGCCAGGGGCCGAACCAGCCCTGGGCGCCGAACACGAGCACGTAGATCAGGCCGGCGACCACCGGCGAGACCGAGAACGGCAGGTCGATCAGGGTGGTCAGGAAGGCCTTGCCCCTGAACTCGTACTTGGCGATGCACCATGCGGCCGCCACCCCGAACACCAGGTTCAACGGCACGGCGATGGCCGCCGTGATCAGCGTCAGGCGGATCGCCGACCAGGCGTCGGGCTCCTTCAGCGCTTCCAGGTAGGCACCCCAGCCCTTGCGCAGCGCCTCCGTGGCGACCGCGGCCAGCGGCAGGATCAGGAACAGCGCGACGAACAGCAGCGCGATGCCGATGAGTGTGTTGCGCACCCAGGGCGCTTCGGTCGTGGTGACCCGCTTGCGCGAGAGATCGGTCGTAGCCACGTTCAGCCTCCCGCCCGCTTGCGCTGCCACGATTGCAGCGCGTTGATCACCAGCAGCAGGATGAACGAGAACATCAGCATGACCACCGCGACGGCGGTGGCGCCGGCGTAGTCGTACTGTTCCAGCTTGCCGATGATGATCAACGGCGTGATCTCCGACACCATCGGCATGTTGCCGGCGATGAAGATCACCGAGCCGTACTCGCCGATGGCGCGGGCGAAGGCCATCGCAAAGCCGGTCAGCAGCGCCGGCGCGATCGCAGGGAAGATCACCTTGGTGAAGGTCTGCATGCGGGTGGCGCCCAGGCACATCGCCGCTTCTTCCAGCTCCTTTTCCGACTCCTCCAGCACCGGCTGCACCGTCCGCACCACGAACGGCAGTCCGATGAAGATCAGCGCGATCACCACCCCGTTGCGGTTGAACGCGAGCTTGATGCCGAGCGGCTCCAGGTACTGCCCGATCCACCCGTTGCCGGCCAGCAGCGCCGTCAGCGAGATGCCCGCCACCGCGGTCGGCAGCGCGAACGGCAGGTCGACCAGCGCGTCGACGATGCGCTTGCCGGGGAATTTGTAGCGCACCAGCACCCAGGCGAGCAGCAGCCCGAAGACCACGTTCACCAGCGCCGCGATGAAGGAGGCGCCGAAGGTCAGCCGATAGGAAGCCAGGACGCGCGGCGAAGTCACGGCCACCCAGAACTGGTCCCACGACATCGTGAAGGACCGCAGCACCAGCGCCGACATGGGGATCAGGACGATCAGTCCCAGGTACATCAAGGTGTAGCCGAGGGTCAGGTTGAACCCCGGCAGCACCTTCTTGCTGCCGCCGCGCGATGGCGCCGCCACCGTTCCCGGCAGCGGCGCCGCAATGCTTCCGCTCATGCCGCGCTTACTTGACGGTATAGATCTTGTCGAACTGGCCGCCGTCGTTGAAGTGCACCTTCTGCGCTTCCGACAGGGAACCGAACAGTTCCTGCACGGTGAACAGCTGCAGCGGCTTGAAGGACGCGGCGTGCTTCTTCAGGACCGCCTGGTTGCGCGGGCGGATGTTGTGCCTGGCCGCGATTTCCTGGCCTTCTTCCGAGTAGAGGAAGTTCAGGTAGGCCTTGGCGAGGTCGGCCGTTCCCTTCTTGGCCACGGTGCGCTCGACCACGGCAACCGGGTTCTCGGCGACGATGCTGATCGAGGGGTAGACCACGTCCACCTTGTTGGCGCCGAATTCATTGTTGACGGAGACGACCTCGGATTCGAACGTGATCAGCACGTCGCCGATGTTGCGCTGCAGGAAAGCAGTGGTGGCGTCCCGGCCGCCGCGCGCCAGCACCGGCACGTTCTTGTACAGCCTGGCGACGAAGTCGGCCGCCTGGGCGTCGCTGCCGCCCTTCTTCTTGATGTAGCCCCAGGCTGCCAGGTAGGCATAGCGGCCGTTGCCGCCGGTCTTCGGGTTCACCACCACGACCTGCACGCCCGGCTTGACCAGGTCGTCCCAGTCCTTGATGCCCTTCGGGTTGCCGTTGCGGGTGAGGAACAGCATCGTGGAGGTGGTCGGCGACGCGTTGTCCGGGAAGCGCTTGGCCCAGTCCTTGGCGACGATGCCCTTTTCGGCCAGGAACTCCACGTCGGTGGTCGTGTTCATCGTGACCACGTCGGCCTCGAGGCCGTCGGCCACGGCGCGAGCCTGCGCGCTGGAGCCGCCATGCGCCTGTTCCACCTTGACGTCCTTGCCGGCGGTCTTCTTGTACCAGGGCACGAAGGCGGCATTGATGTCCTTGTAGAACTCCCGCGCGACGTCGTACGAGACGTTCAGCAGGGTCTGGGTCTGGGCCGATGCGATGCCGCTGGCGGCCAGGGCGACCGAAGCGAGGAGGAGCTTGAATTTGTTCATGAGATGCAAACGGGGCCGCATGGCCCCGTCCTCGTGGAAATAGGGATGATTTTACTTATTGGGCTGCGGGGTGAGGCGCAGGTAGGGCTTGAGCGCCTTGAACCCGCGGGGAAAGCGCTCCGCCAGCTCCTGGGGATCCGTGATGCTGGGCACGATCACGACGTCGTCGCCCTGCTTCCAGTTGGCCGGCGTCGCGACCTTGTGGTTGTCGGTCAGCTGCAGCGAATCGATCACCCGCAGGATCTCGTCGAAGTTGCGCCCGGTGGACGCCGGGTAGGTCAGCGTGGCGCGGATGGCCTTCTTCGGATCGATGATGAACACGCTGCGCACGGTGGCGTTGACCAGCGAATTCGGGTGGATCATGTCGTACAGGGCGGCGACCTTCTTGTCCGCATCGGCAATGATGGGGAAGTCGACGGTGGTGTCCTGGGTCTCGTTGATGTCCTTGATCCACGACCTGTGCGAGTCGACGGGGTCGACGCTGACGGCGATCGGCTTGACGCCGCGCCGGGCGAACTCGCCGCTGAGTGCCGCGGTCTTGCCGAGCTCAGTGGTGCACACCGGCGTGAAGTCTGCGGGATGCGAGAACAGCACCACCCAGGAGTCGCCCGCCCATTCGTGGAAGCGGATCGTGCCCTCGGTGGAGTCCTGGACGAAGTCGGGTGCGGTATCGCCGAGGCGCAAAGTCATGGCTGTCCCTTTCTAGGAGCGAGAGCAGGAATTGTGCGCACCAGGCCTTCTATCTCCAACGAATATCTGGTTGTTTGTTTATGGCCTGCGGCATCTATAGCAGTGCTCGCAGTTCCCGGGCAGCGTCCAGCAGCAAGGGCAACAGTTCCTGGTGCAAGCGCCGCTCCTCCAGCTTGTCGGGGCTGGTGACGCAGTTCAGGGCGGCGACCGTCTTGCCGTCCATCGTGCGCAGCGGAACGGCGACGGCATGCACGCCGAGCTCGTGCTGCTCGTGCGCCACGCAATGGTCCTGCTGCCGAACCTCTTCGATCAGTGCCTTGAACTGGCGCGGCTCGACCACGGTGTGGGAGGTCAGGCGCGGCAGCTCGCGGCCTTTCATCCAGGCCTGGAAGTCGCTGCGGCTCTTGGCCGCCAGCAGGACGCGGCCGGTGGAAGTGGCATGGGCCGGCAAGCGCGCCCCCAGGTGCAGGCCGTAGGCGAGCATCCGCGACGATCCGCCGCGCCCGATGATCACCACCTGGTCACCGTCCAGCACCACCGCCGAGAGCGACTCGCCCGTCTGCGCAGCCAGCCGGTTGAGAGTCGGCTGGATCAGCCGTGGCAGCCGCGCGGAGGCCAGGTAGCTGCCCGAGAAGCGCAGCACCTTGGCCGAGAGCCAGAAGTAGCTGCCGTCGGTTTCCAGGTAGCCCAGGTGTTCCAGCGTCAGCAGGTGGCGGCGCGCCGCCGCGCGCGTGAGACCCGCGCGCTGTGCGGCGAGGGTCGCGTTCAGGCGCTGGCGCTCGGTGTCGAAGCTTTCCAGCACCGCCAGTCCCTTGGCGATGCCGGCGATGAAGTCGGCATGGGAGATCGTCATGGGCGTCGATTGCGCGATGATCGCGCAGAGCGGGCAATGATCGCACACGCGCGCTGCCGGCCGCTGTTCATCGCGCGGGCGCCGTCCTAAGCTCTGTCGCCAGGAGACACCCATGCGCACCCAAGTCGCGATCATCGGCGCCGGCCCC
This sequence comes from Ramlibacter sp., assembly GCA_028292105.1. GTDB lineage: Bacteria > Pseudomonadota > Gammaproteobacteria > Burkholderiales > Burkholderiaceae_C > Ramlibacter. The sequence continues at coordinate 712 of JAQGMY010000226.1, read as the reverse complement.
TCGGGCCTGCTGCTCGGCCAACTGCTCACCCGGGCCGGCATCCCGAACGTGATCCTCGAGCGCCAGACGGGCGACTACGTGCTCGGGCGGATCCGTGCCGGCATCCTCGAGCAGGTCACCGTCGACCTGCTGAACGAATCCGGCGTCGGCGAGCGGGTGCAGCGCGAAGGCGTCGTCCACCACAGCATCGAGCTGGTCTTCGCCGGCGCCCGGCACCCGATCGACGTGCACGGGCTCACCGGCGGCAAGGTGGTGACGGCCTATGGCCAGACCGAGCTGACCCGCGACCTGATGGACGCGCGGGCGGCGGAAGGCTTGCCCACCATCTACGAAGCGGCCAACGTCAGCCTGCACGACCTGGACGGCGAGCACCCCAAGGTCCGCTACCAGAAGGACGGCGCCTCCCACGAGCTCGCTTGCGACTTCATCGCCGGTTGCGATGGCTTCCATGGCGTGAGCCGGGCGACGGTGAAGGACTCCATCAAGGAGTACGAGAAGGTCTATCCCTTCGGCTGGCTGGGCGTGCTGGCGGACGTGCCGCCGGTGTCGCCGCATGCCATCGTCTATGGCAACAGCGAGCGCGGCTTTTCCTTGTGTTCCATGCGCAGCCTGACGCGCAGCCGCTACTACGTGCAGTGTCCGCTGGACGACAAGGTGGAAGACTGGAGCGACCAGCGCTTCTGGGACGAGTTGCGCCGCCGGCTGGACCCGG
>JAQGMY010000154.1 GCA_028292105.1 Ramlibacter sp. | reverse complement strand
GCTGCATGGCTGCGCCGTGGTCACGGCGCCTGGTTTCGACTTTGCGGACCCGAAACTGCGCACCAGCATCACGCTCGGGCAGTACCTGCCGGGAGACGCCAACAATCCGCCGCAGGGTGTGATCACTCCGATCACTCCCGCACTGGTGCAGGCGCAGGCGCTGGCACGGCCACAAGGCCCACCTGTGGGAATCGAACGGCTGTTCGGTGAAGCCAAGCCCTACACGATCGGCCCCAGCGACATCATCAGCATCGTCGTGTACGACCACCCGGAACTGCTGCCGCTCGGCGGGCAGGTCATCGGCGGTGCGACCGACCCGACCGGCATCAGCGCCGCGCCGGGCTTCATCGTGGACCAGGACGGCACCATCTTCTATCCGTATGCGCGTCGCGTGAAGGTTGCGGGCTTGACCGAGTCCGAGGCATCCGAGCTGATCGCCAGCCGTATCAAGACGGTGATCAAGGACCCGCAGGTCACGGTGCGGATCTCCTCGTTCCGCAGCCGGCGGGCGTACGTCGAGGGCGAGGTGCGCTCCCCGGGAACGCAGATCTTCACGGACGTCCCCATGACGCTCACGGATGCGATCAACCGGGCCGGCGGCATCACTTCGGCGGGCGACCGGTCTGCCGTCACCCTCACGCGCAACGGCGTGACCACGCCGATCGACCTGGTCCGCCTGCAGGAAAGCGGAGTCAATCCGAATCGCATCCTGCTGGAAAGCGGCGACCTCGTGCTCGTGCGCGGTCGCGACGAGAGCAAGGTCTATGTCATGGGCGAAGTCACCCGCCAGGCGGCGCTGCCGATGCGCAATGGCCGAATGAGCCTGAACGAGGCCATCGCCGAAGTGGGCGGCCCGAACCTCGCGACTGCGAACACCGGCCAGATCTACGTAATCCGCAACACCGGCAACGAGACGCCCGCGATCTTCCACCTGAACGCCAGCAGCCCCGCCGCCCTTGCACTGGCGGAAAGCTTCCCGCTGCGCGCGCGCGACGTCGTCTACATCGACCCGGTGCCTCTGGTCCAGTGGAACCGCATTCTCAGTCTGGTCCTGCCCAGCGCGCAGGCCGTAGGCACGATCCGCAGCATCGTCAATCCGTGAAGTCGATCCTGGTCGTCTGCGAAGGGAACATCTGCCGCAGCCCGATGGCCGAAGGGCTGCTCGCCGCCGCTCTTCCGGGCGTCAAGCTCCAGTCCGCCGGCCTCAATGCGGTGCTGGGCGCTCCCGCCGATGAAATGGCGATCGAGTTGATGTCCGGGCGCGGCATCGACATCGGGGCGCACCGGGCACGGCAGATCACGCGCCAGATGTGCCTCGAAGCCGACCTGGTCTTCGTCATGGAGCGCGAGCAGCGTCAGCGACTCGAAAAAACCTACCCGGAGGCCTGCGGCCGCGTCTTCCGCCTTGGGGAGCACGTGGGCCAGGATGTTCCGGACCCTTATCGGCAACCCGCTTCCGCCTTCCGAACGGCCCTGTCCATCATCGACGATGGCATCGGGCACTGGGTGCAGCGCATCCGGCGACTTTGAGCAGATATCACATGAACGCACCCCATCCGCTGCAGAACCAGTTGGTCGGTACGTCCCCCCTCCCCCAGGAGGAAGCGGACGGGATCAACCTGGTTGAATACTGGGACATCATCGTCGACAACCGGTGGCTGATCGCTTCGATCCTGGCCCTGGCCGTCGCGATCGGCGGTACCTACGCCTTCCTCGCGCAGCCCGTGTACGAAGCCAACCTGCTGGTGCAGGTGGAAGACAACATGGGCAACAGCAAGTCGCTGCTCGGGGAAGCAGCGGGCCTGGTCGACGTCAAGACCGGCACTTCCGCCGAAATCGAGATCCTGCGTTCACGGCTGGTGATCGGGCAGGCAGTCGACAGCGCACGTCTCTACATCGATGCCCGCCCGCGCTACATCCCGTACATCGGTGCTGCGTTGGCCAGGCATGCAAGCGGCTTGTCCGACCCGGGCTTCCTGGGCATGTCGGGCTATGTGAGCGGCCGCGAGTCCATCGCAGTGCAGGTCTTCAACGTGCCGCAACGCATGGAAGGTTCGCAGTTCCGCGTGACGGCACTCGGCGGCGGCAGCTATACGCTCAAGCATCCTGACCTGCCGGTCCCGCTGAAGGGGACGGTCGGCGCGCCGCTGGTGCAGGCGGTACCCTCGGGCAAGATCGAGCTGCTGATCACCTCCATCCAGGCCAAGCCCGGCGCTGAATTCAACCTTTCGCGCCGTTCGCGCCTGTCCGCCGTCAGCGGCCTCCAGTCCAGCCTGAAGCTGATGGAAAAGGGCCGGCAGTCCGGCATCATTGACGCTACCTTGCAAGGCGCCGACCCGGAACTGCTGACGGTCGTCCTGAACGAAGTGGGCCGGCAGTACGTCCGCCAGAACATCGAGCGCAAGGCCGCCGAAGCGGAAAAGACCCTCGCGTTCCTGGAGGTGCAGATGCCCCAGTTCCGCCGGCAGCTGAGCCAGGCGGAAGAAAGCTACACCCGGTACCGCAACCAGCAGGGCACCGTGGCGCTCGATGAAGAAGCCAAGATGGTCCTCACGCAATCGGCCGACCTCCAGGCCAAGCTGCTGGATGCGCAGCAGAAGCGCCGGGAGTTCGTCAGCCGCTTCACGCCGGAGCATCCGTCGGTCAAGACCCTGGATGAACAGATCCGCGCCTGGTCAGCCGAATTGACGAAGCTCAACGCCCGCGTGAGCCGCTTGCCGGGAGTGCAGCAGGACACGCTGCGTCTTGAGCGGGACGTGAAGGTCAACAACGAGCTTTACCAGTCGCTTCGCAACAGCGCCCTGCAGCTGCAATTGGTGCGCGAAGGCAAGATCGGCAACGTGCGGGTGATCGACGAGGCGACGCGGCCCGAGTACCCGGTGGGTCCGCGACGCACCGCCATCGTCGGTATCGCGATCGCCCTGGGCCTGATCGGTGGCGTGATGCTGGCTCTTGCCCGCAACGCTTTCTTCCGCGGCATCCGCAGCGCCCAGGAAATCGAAGCCGAGACCAACCTCAACGTCTACAGCACGATTCCGCTGAGCATCAAACAGGAGGAACTCGCTCGCCAGGCGTCGGAAAAGCAGCCTGGCATCCACCTGCTCTCCTTGAACTCGCCGGACGACGCGGCCGTGGAGAGCCTGCGCAGCCTGCGCACGGCGCTGCAGTTCGCGATGCTGGATGCCACGTCCAACCGCATCATCATCACCGGTGCGACGCCGGGCGTCGGCAAGAGCTTCGTGTCGGCCAACTTCGCCGCAGTGCTCGCAAGCACTGGCAAGCGCGTGCTGCTGATCGACGCCGACCTGCGCAAGGGGCACATCAACCAGTATTTCGGGGTGCCGCGAGCGCGCGGTTTGTCCGAACTCGTGGTCGGCACCCTGCAGACGTCGGACGTGATCCGCCGCAACATCGTGCCTAACATCGACCTGATCACGACCGGCGTCCTGCCGCCCAATCCGGCGGAACTGATGATGAGTGGTACGCTGGCCGCCCTGCTCCAGACGCTGTCCACGCAATACGACTTCCTCGTGATCGACACGCCGCCGGTTCTCGTCGCCGCGGATACCCCGGCGATCGCCGCGCAGGCAGGCACGCTGCTGCTGGTGGCGCGCGCCGGCGAGACGCAAATGGGCGAACTGCACGAATCCGCCAAGCGGCTCGCGCATGCGGGCAAGAACGTGACGGGGGTGCTCCTGAACGCGCTGGACCTGAGCCGCCGCCACTACGGCAGCTACTCTTACAAGTACGGCGGCTACCGTTACCGCCAGTACAGCTACGTGCAGGGGCAATAGCAGCGTATCGTCCGCTCTCGCCTTTGCACGGTCGTGACTTCCTGCCGATCCGGCGTAGCACACATCTTTCTTTGGTGCATGCGTCCAATAGGTGTATTGCCTATGCAGGCAGTCTGCAATAAAGTGCGTTCCCTGTCACATTCTGTTTGTGACGGACCGGGCGAGCGGTTCCGCCGCCGCCCAGCTGTACATAAGGAACTTGCCTGTGCTCCCCTTGAGTGTCCCGATGGCCATCACCGCCACGCTGATCGTTTCCTACGCGCTCGCGCAGGCGTTGGTGCTCAGTGCACACAAGCATGGTCACCTCACCATGGACTTGCCGGGTGCAGTGCAGAAATTCCATTTCGACCCGACGCCGCGCGTCGGCGGTATCGCGATCTACATCGCCGTGGCCGCGGCCTGGATGCTTTTGCCTGGCATGGCCGAGAGCAAGCTGCTGGGCACCATCCTGCTGGCCGGCATGC
>JAQGMY010000150.1 GCA_028292105.1 Ramlibacter sp. | reverse complement strand
CTTCGGGCGGCGTCGCGCCGCCCGCCCCTAAAATCGCAGCTTCCGCGGGCCGCCGGCCCGCACCCGGGGACGGTCCCCGCCGTTCCCCAGCCTATGCTCACATTCCAGCAAATCATCCTGAAGCTGCAGTCGTACTGGGATGCCCAGGGCTGCGCGCTGCTGCAGCCCTACGACATGGAAGTCGGTGCCGGCACTTCGCACACCGCCACCTTCCTGCGCGCGCTCGGCCCCGAACCGTGGAAGGCCGCCTACGTGCAGCCGAGCCGGCGGCCCAAGGACGGGCGCTACGGCCAGAACCCCAACCGGCTGCAGCACTACTACCAGTACCAGGTCGTGCTCAAGCCCGCACCGGCGGACATCCTGGAGCTCTACCTGGGTTCGCTGGCCGCACTCGGCTTCGACCTGAAGAAGAACGACATCCGCTTCGTCGAGGACGACTGGGAGAACCCCACGCTGGGCGCCTGGGGGCTGGGCTGGGAAGTCTGGCTCAACGGCATGGAAGTGACCCAGTTCACCTACTTCCAGCAGGTCGGCGGCATCGACTGCAAGCCGATCACCGGCGAGATCACCTATGGCCTCGAGCGGCTGGCCATGTACCTGCAGGGCGTGGACAACGTCTACGACCTGAAGTGGACCGAAGGGCTCAGCTACGGCGACGTGTACCACCAGAACGAGGTGGAGCAGTCCACCTACAACTTCGAGCACAGCGACGCCGACTTCCTGTTCACTGCCTTCGGCGCGCACGAGAAGCAGGCCAGGCATTTGATGGAACAGCAGCTCGCGCTGCCGGCCTATGAGCAGGTCCTGAAGGCGGCCCACAACTTCAACCTGCTGGACGCGCGCGGTGCGATCAGCGTGACGGAACGGGCGGCCTACATCGGCCGCATCCGCAACCTGGCGCGCAGCGTCGCGCAGAGCTACTACGAGAGCCGCGAGCGCCTGGGCTTTCCGATGGCGCCGCGCGAGTGGGTCGCCCGGATGCCGGCGGCGAAGAAGCCGGCCCTGAGCACCGTGCAAGGGGCTGCTTGATGTCCATGACCGTGCAGAACCTGCTGGTGGAACTCTTCGTCGAAGAGCTGCCCCCCAAGGCCCTTCGCAAGCTGGGCGAAGCCTTCGCCAGCACCTTGCTGGACCAGCTGAAGGCCCAAGGCCTCAGCTCCAACGAATCCAGGCTGACCTCCTTCGCTTCGCCGCGCCGGCTGGCCGCGCATGTCACCAATGTCGCTTCGCAAGCGGCCGACAAGTCGGTGTCGCAAAAGCTCATGCCCGTCAGCGTGGGCCTCGACGCATCGGGCAAGGCGACGCCGGCGCTGCTCAAGAAGTTGCAGGCGCTGGGGGCGGATGCGTCGGCCGTGCCTGGTCTGAAGCAGCAGATGGACGGCAAGGCCGAAGCGCTGTTCTACGACAGCACCGTGCGCGGCGTGACGCTGGCGGACGGATTGCAGAAGGCGCTGCAGGAAAGCCTGGCCAGGCTGCCGATCCCCAAGGTCATGACTTACCAGCTGGCGGACGGCTGGACCGACGTCAAGTTCGTGCGCCCGGCCCATGCGCTGGTCGCGTTGCATGGCAAGGACGTCGTGCCGGTCCAGGCGCTGGGCTTGCAGGCCGGCCGCACCACCAAGGGCCACCGGTTCGAAGCTGCCAAGGCGCAGGTGAGCCTGCCGGACGCCGACAGCTACGCCGCGACGCTGCTGCAGGATGGATCCGTGATCGCCGGCTTTGCCGAGCGGCGTGCCGAGATCGAACGCCAGCTGCAGGCGGCCGCCAGCAAGGTTGGCGGCGGTGCGCGCGCCATCGAGGACGATGCGTTGCTGGACGAGGTCACCGGCCTGGTCGAGCGGCCCAACGTGCTGACGTGCCAGTTCGAGGAAGCCTTCCTGGAAGTGCCGCAGGAATGCCTGATCCTCACGATGAAGGCCAACCAGAAGTACTTCCCGCTGCTCGATGCCCAGGGCAAGCTCACCAACCGCTTCCTGGTGGTCAGCAACATCCGGCCTGACGACGCCAGTGCGGTGATCGGCGGCAACGAGCGCGTCGTGCGCCCGCGCCTGGCCGATGCCAAGTTCTTCTTCGACCAGGACCGCAAGAAGACGCTCGAGTCGCGGGTGACCGGACTGGCCCGTGTCGTGTATCACAACAAGCTGGGCACGCAGGGCGAGCGCATCGAACGCGTGCGCGCGATCGCCAATGTGCTGGGGGCGCAGATGGGCGGCGACCAGCTGGCGCGCGACGCCGACACGGCGGCCCGGCTGGCCAAGGCGGACCTGCTGACGGACATGGTCGGGGAATTCCCGGAGCTGCAGGGCATCATGGGCGGCTACTACGCCCGCCATGACGGCCTCGGCACCGACATCGCCGACGCCATCGAAGACCACTACCGCCCCCGCTTCGCCGGCGACGCCTTGCCGCGCAATCAGGTCGGGCTGGTGGTCGCACTGGCCGACAAGCTCGAAACGCTGGCTGGCCTGTTCGCGATCGGGCAGTTGCCCACCGGCGACAAGGACCCGTTCGCACTGCGCCGCCATGCCTTGGGGATCGTGCGGATGCTGATGGAAAAGGACCTGCCGCTGTCGCTGCCGGTCCTGGTGCAGGCTGCGCTCGGCCTGTTCCCGCAGGCCCAGCCGGGCAGCGTCGAACAGCTCACGGACTTCATCTACGAACGGCTGGCCGGCGCGCTGCGCGAACAGGGCTACAGCGCGCAGGAAGTCGAGGCGGTGCTGGCGCTCAAGCCGCAACGCCTGGGCGACGTCGCCAAGCGGCTCGCGGCGGTGCGCGCCTTTGCCGCGCTGCCCGAGGCGCCGGCGCTGGCCGCCGCCAACAAGCGCATCGGCAACATCCTGAAAAAGGCAGAACGCGCCGACCCGCACGTCAATGAATCCTTGCTCAAGGAAGAAGCCGAGAAGGCCCTGTTCGCCGCCACGCAAAAGATCGCGCCGCAGGCGCGCAGCCAGTTCGAAGCCGGCGACTACACGGGCTCGCTGCAGACGCTCGCGGCCTTGCGGGCGCCGGTGGACGCCTTCTTCGACGGCGTGATGGTGAACGCGGAAGAGGCGGACCTGCGCCTGAACCGGCTCGGCCTTCTCGCCACGCTGCACCAGGCGATGAACCAGGTGGCCGACCTGTCAAGATTGGCGACATGAGCCCCCACGCAACGCACTACGTGTCGTCGCCGCCCCCCGAGGCCGCTGGCCTTCCTTGGGCCGGCCCGGCGAAAGGCGTATGAAACTCGTCATCCTGGACCGCGACGGTACGATCAACGTCGACAGCGACGAATTCATCAAGACGCCCGAGGAGTGGGTTCCACTGCCGGGGGCGCTGGAAGCGATCGCCCGGCTGAACCATGCCGGCTGGCACGTCGCGGTCGCAAGCAACCAGTCCGGCCTGGGCCGCGGGTTGTTCGAGGTCGCTTCGCTCAACGCCATCCACGCCAAGATGCACAAGGCGGTGGGCGCCATCGGCGGCCGGATCGACGCGGTTTTCTACTGTCCCCACAGCCCGGACGAAGGCTGCCAGTGCCGCAAGCCGGCGCCCGGCCTGTTCGAGCAGATCGGCGAACGCTTCGGCGTCGACTTGCGGACGGTCCACGTGGTGGGCGATACCGCGCGCGACCTGCAGGCGGGAACCGCCGTGGGCTGCCAGCCGCACCTGGTGCTGACCGGCAAGGCCGAAGGCCTGCGTGCCGAGGACCCGCTCGCGCCCGAGTACCCGGCGCACACCATGGTGCACACGGACCTCGCCGGCTTTGCCGATTGGCTGATCACGCGTGCCCCGGCGCCGCGGCCCACCAGCGGCCCCGGCGACCGGCCGGCCACCTGAAGAGGGCATTTCGGCAATGGCATGGCTTCGTTCTTTCATCCACGCCCTGTGGATGCTGGTCACCGTGGTGCCCTGGGGCATCTGGATGGTGACCTCCTCGCTCTGGTCGAACGGCGAGCAGATGTACTGGAAGGCCGCGCGTTGGCTGCGCTGGCAGACCGAAGGGCTGCGCATCCTTTGCGGGGTGCAGTACCGCGTCACGGGCCTGGAGAACCTGCCGCAAGGCAAGACCAGCCCGGCCATCCTGCTGGTCAAGCACCAGTCGACGCTGGAAACCTTCCTGATGCCCACGCTGATGCCGCATCCGCTGGCCTACGTGTTCAAGCGCGAGTTGATCTACATCCCTTTCTTCGGCTGGGCGATGGGGCGCATGGACATGATCCACATCGACCGCCGGCAGAAGACGCAGGCCTTCAACAAGGTCGTGGAGCAGGGCAAGCGCCTGCTGGCGCAAGGCATCTGGGTGATCATGTTCCCGGAAGGCACGCGCATCCCGCGCGGCCGCAAGGGCACCTACAAGTCCGGCGGCACGCGCCTCGCGGTCGCCACTGGCGCGCCGGTGATCCCCATTGCGGTGACGTCCGCCAAGGTCTGGCCGCGCAAGGCCTTCATCAAGCGGCCCGGCATCGTGGATGTCTCCATCGGCAAGCCGATCCCCAGCGAGGGCCGCGCCCCGGAAGAAATGATGCGCGAAGTGGAGGCGTGGATCGAGGGCGAGATGCGTCGCCTGGATCCCGACGCCTACGTGCAGGAAGACACGAAGCAGGCGGCGCAGGTGTAACGCGGTTGAAGGCAGCGCCTGCCGCCTTTAAAATCGCACCCATGCAGTCCCCGTTTCAGCTCCTCCTCGAACTGTTCGACGAGCCGAAACCCGCGCCCCGGCCCCGCCCGGCGCCCACCGTCCCGACGATAGAGCTCGAGTCCTCGGCCGGCGAATCGCTGGACAGCGTGCTCAGCCCGCACGCCTTCCGCCATCCCGACGCCAACCGCGAGGCACTGCTTGGTAACGTGCTGGTCGCCTACGAGTTCAAGCGCGGCAAGCGCAAGAACATCGGCTTCATGGTGGGGCCCGAAGGCCTGGTGGTCAGCGCGCCGCGCTGGGTGCCGCTCGGCGAGGTCGACCAGGCCGTGCGCAGCAAGTCCCGCTGGATCGTCAACAAGCTCGAAGCCGCGCGCGACCGGCAGCAAAGGCTCGCGGCGGCGCAGATCGAATGGAAGGACGGCGCGACCTTTCCGTTCCTCGGCGAACAAGTGATCCTGGTGCTGGATCCGCGGCACCAGTTCAGCGAAAGCGGCGGCGTGCTGAACACCGACGGCGAGGCGCTACCCGGCATGCCGCGGCACACCCTGCACATCGGCCTGTCGCACAACGCGCAGCCGTCACAGATCCGGGACTCGGTGCAGGCGTGGCTGATGCGGCAGGCCAAGAAGCTGTTCTGCGAGCGCCTCGATCATTACGCACCGCTGCTGAACGTGCGCTGGCGCAAGCTCACGCTGAGCAGCGCCGGCACGCTGTGGGGCACGGCGCACAGCGACGGTTCGATCCGCCTGAACTGGCGGCTGGTGCACTTCCGGCTGCCGGTGATCGATTACGTGGTCGCCCACGAATTGAGCCACCTGCGGGTGATGGACCACAGCCCGCGGTTCTGGGAAACCGTGAAGACGGTCGTGCCCAACTATTCCGAGCTGCGTGGCCAGCTCAAGGACGAAGCGCTGCCTGCGTGGTAAGTGAGGCGGGGGTGCGAGCCTTTTGCGCCTCTACACCGCCGAAAAGC
>JAQGMY010000078.1 GCA_028292105.1 Ramlibacter sp. | reverse complement strand
GAGCGCAGACAAACTGGCAGAGACCGCCAGGTCGATCGAGCTGAGGCCGGGCGACTCGCCCATGCCATAAGTCGCGGCACCCACGATCGCGGTTTTTCCACGCGGAAATCGATCTTGTGTCATAGCTTATCTCCGGCCAGGTCGAACAGCAGGATCGGCTTCTCGTCCTGCGACCCGATCCGGGCCTGTACCTTCATGCCAATGCGCACGGCCTCCGGCGCGATGCCTTCCACCCGGCTCATCACGCGCGGGCCCTCTTCGAGGTCGACCAGCACCACGTTGTAGGGCTGCTGCGGCGGCTTCGGGCGGACCACCGTGGCGGCATGCACGGTGCCGCGCCCACTAGCCGCCACCCATTCGAGGTCGCGCGCCCCGGTCACCGGCTCGGCCACGCGGGGATGAAAGATGAAGCGGCCGCTGCTGCGCGAGCGCTGCAGCATGAACCGGCCTTGCGCCAGCTGGGCGAAGTATTCCTGCTCAGGATGGATGTTGGGCATGGATGGCACTCAGGTATGGGTTAGGCATGTGTTTTGGGTGTGTCTGTCCACTGATACAGCGGCGGTTCTTTGGCCAGGAAGCGACGCGTCGCCTCCTGATGGAAGCTGCTTTCGCGGCACATGGCCTGGGCCATGGCTTCTTGCGCGTAGACGCTGCGGCGGTCGGATTCGAAGGCATGGTTCATCACGCTCTTGACCAGGCCCAGCGCCTCGGTCGGCGCGCTGTGGAAGCGCTCGGCGTATGCCAGGGCGGCCTCGCGCAAATCGCCGGGCACGATCTGTTGAGCGATACCGATGGTCACCGCCTCGCTGGCGTCCACGACACGGGCACTGAAGACCATCTCCTTGGCGCGCGAGAGCCCTACCGCACGCGGCAGCAGGTACATGGCCCCCATGTCGGGTGCGTAGCCGATTCGCGCGAACACGGCGCAGAACTTGGCACGAGGCGAAGCCAGTACGAAGTCGGCGGCCAGCGCCATCGACAGGCCGGCGCCGAACGCGACTCCGTCGACCGCGGCGATCACGGGTTTCTCCAGGTCGACCAGCTCGTCGAACCAGCGGTGGATCTTGCGGATGCGTTCGCGCCCTTCGAAGATGTCACGCTCGCCGTCGCCGGACGCCATGGCCTTGATGTCGCCGCCGGCACAGAAATGACTGCCGGCGCCGGTCAGGACCACGGCCTTGACGGCGCGGTCGTCGCGCACTTCGGCCACCGCTTCGGCCAGGGCGGCGCGCAGTTCGAGGTCCAGCGCATTGCGCTGCTCGGGCCGGTTCATGGTCAGCACCGCGGTGGCGCCGATGCGATCGAGGAGGAGGACGGACATTGCCTGGTGCTCCTTCAGTAGCGAAGCTGCATCAGCCACTCGGCCACCATGGCCGGGCGCTCGGCGCCCTCTGCCTGGACCTTCACCGTCCAGCAGCAGCGCACCTCGTCGGGCTTCACGTCGTCCACCCGCGCCAGCTGGAAGCTGCCCACCAGCCGCGAGCCGCACGGCACCGGACTGGTGAAGCGGACCTTGTCGAAGCCGTAGTTCAGCGCCAGTTTCCGGTTGGGAAAGGCGAAGCAGCGGTGGTACCAGCCGGTGATCAGCGACAGGGTCAGCAGGCCGTGCGCGATCGTGGTCTTGAACGGCGACTCCAGCGCGGCGCGCTGCGGGTCGACATGGATCCACTGCTGGTCGTGCGTGACACCGGCGAAGGTGTCGATCATGGCCTGGTCGACCACGATCGCCTCGCCGCTCACCGCCGGCTGGCCGACGAAGGCCTTCAGTGCCGCAATCGAATCGAAGGACTGCTGCGCCATCAGTCCGCCTTCACGCCGAGCGACTTCGCCAGCGGGATCCACTTGGCACGCTCGTCGGCGATGAACCGGGCGAACACTTCCGGCGAGCCGGGCATGGGCACCGCGCCGATGTTGCGCAGCTTCTCCAGCAGCTCGGGTTTCTTCAGCGCCTCGTTGATGGCCTTGTTCAGTTCGATGATGGCGGCCGCCGGCGTCTTCGCGGGCGCGACCACGCCGAACCACGCGCTGGCCTCGGTATTGCCGAAGCCGGCTTCCTTGAGCGTCGGCACGTCGGGAAGCTGGGCGAAGCGGTTGAAGTCCAGGATGGCCAGCGGCACGATCTTGCCTGCCTTGGCCTGCTGCATCGACGACGGCAGCGCGTCGAACATGATGTCGACGTTGCCGCCCATCATGCTGGCGATGGCCGGCGCGCTGCCCGGGAACGGCACGTGCGTGACCTTGAAGCCCATGATGCTGGAAGCCGACTCGCCGGCCAGGTGCGTGATGTTGCCGCTGCTGGCGCTGCCCATGGTCAGCTTGCCCGGCTCCTTCTTGCCCATGGCGATCAGGCCGGCGACGTCCTTGACGCCCAGGTTCGCGCGCGTCACCAGCAGCAGCGGCGACTTGCCCATGCCCGAGACCGGGATGAAGGACTTCTCCGGGTCATACGGCATCCTGGCGTACAGCGCCTGGTTGATCACCAGCGGTGCATTGGAGCCGACGAAGAAAGTCTTGCCGTCCGGCTCGGCACGCGCCACGATTTCGCCGGCGATCATGCCGGCCGCCCCGGCCTTGTTGTCGATGATGATGGGCGTGCCCAGCACCAGCGACGTTTCGTGCGCCACCAGGCGCGTGATCTGGTCGGCGGCGCCGCCGGCCGGGTATGGCACGACGAACTTGATCGGCGCCTTCTGCGCCAGCGCCGGGCCAGCGGCAGCGGCGGCGAGCGCCAGGACGGCGAGGGATCGGCGGGTGAGGGAAATCTTCATGGGCTTTGTCTCGGGAGTTGTCGTGGTTGGCGGGTTCGGCGGCGGCGGGTTCAGACCACGCCCTTGGCTTGCAGTTCGGCGATGCGCTGCGCCGACAGGCCCAGGCGGTCCTGCAACACCGCGGTGTTGTGTTCGCCGAGCAGCGGTGCGGACTTCTGGTAGCGGATCGGCGTGCCGGACAGGCGGATCGGGTTGGCGACGCTGGGCGCCTGGACGCCCGCGCTGTGCGGCAGTTCCAGCTGCATGTCGCGGTGCCGCACCTGCGGGTCTTCGAACACCTGCTTCATGTTGTGGATCGGGCCGCAGGGCACGTTGTTCGCCTCCAGCAGCGCCACCCATTCCTCCATCGTCTTGCCCAGCATGGCGTCGGCGATCAGCGGGATCAGGTCCTTGCGGTTGCGGTTGCGCTGCGGTCCGGTCGCGAAGGCCGGGTCGCTGGCCAGGTGTTCGCGGCCGATGACGCGGCAGAAGGCGGCGTACTGGCCGTCGTTGCCCACCGCGATGATGATGTCGCCTTCCCTGCACTTGAACACCTGGTAAGGAACCATGTTCGAGTGCGCATTGCCCATGCGCTGCGGGATCTTGCCGGACAGGAAGTAGTTGATCGCCTGGTAGGAGTTGATCGTGACGATGCAATCGAGCAGCGACATGTCGATGTACTGGCCTTCGCCGCTGATGTGGCGGTGCTCGATCGCCGCCAGGATGGCGGTGGTGGCGTACATCCCGGTCAGCAGGTCGCTGATCGCGATGCCGCTCTTCATCGGCGCGGCGCCGGGCTCGCCATCGGGCACGCCCGTGATGCTCATGAGGCCGCCCATGCCCTGGAACACGTAGTCGTAGCCGGGCAGCGCCGCGTAGGGCCCGTCCTGGCCGAAGCCGGTGACGGAGCAATAGACGATGCGCGGGTTGATCTTCTTCAGGTCCTCGTAGGCCAGCCCGTAGCGCGCCAGCGTGCCCACCTTGTAGTTCTCGACCAGCACGTCGGCATCTTCGGCGAGCAGGCGGATGATTTCCTGGCCTTCCGGCGTGGCCAGGTCCACGGTCACCGACTGCTTGCCGCGGTTGGCACTGAGGAAGTACGACGAGTCGGTCGTCTCTTTTCCCTCGGCGTCCTTCAGGAACGGCGGGCCCCAGGTGCGGGTGTCGTCGCCGACGCGCGGCCGCTCGATCTTGATCACTTCCGCGCCCATGTCCGCCAGGTTCTGGGTGGCCCAGGGGCCGGCGAGGATGCGGGTGAGGTCGAGCACCTTGAGGTGCCCCAGCGCGGTCTTCATGCAGTCTCCGGGTGGCGTGGCATCCCGGTCAGAATAGGAGCCGTACACCCATGCGTCCAATATTTAATCGGGCGGCGGCGATACCGGATCACTATCGGAACCTGCTGTGCTGCCCGGCCGGGCTAGGGTTTCTACTGAGACGCGGCGATATGTATTCGGTATCGGCGGCGGCCGGATCGCTATTGGACATTTGAGTGCGCCGGACCTAACCTGCGCCTCCATCCAGCCAGCAGAGCCGCCCATGCCCAATTTCCTCCTCTACGAACAGCAAGGTCCCGTGGTCACCCTGACCATGAACGAGCCGGCCCGGCGCAACCCGCTGACCGGCAACACCGCCGTGGCCGACTTCCTCGAAGCGATCACGCGCATCCACGAGGACCGCAGCGTGCGCGCGGTGATCCTCACCGGCGCCGGCACCGCCTTTTCCTCCGGCGGCGACATCAAGGACATGGAGCGGCAGTCCAACGGCAGCATCGGCGGCATGCAGATCCGCCACGAGTACCGCACCGGCATCCAGCGCCTGCCGCTGGCCCTGTTCAACCTGGAAGTGCCGGTGATCGCGGCGGTGAACGGTGCGGCCATAGGCGCCGGCATGGACCTCGCGTGCATGTGCGACATCCGCATCGCGTCGGAGCACGCCAAGTTCGCCGAGAGCTTCGTCAAGCTCGGCATCATCCCGGGCGACGGGGGCGCCTGGCTGCTGCCGCGCCTGATCGGCCTCTCACGCGCCAGCGAGCTGTCGTTCACCGGCGAGGTGATCGGCGCCCAGCAGGCAGCGGACTGGGGCCTGGTGTCACGCGTGGTGCCGGGGGACAAGCTGCTCGAAACCGCGAACGACCTGGCGACCCGCATCGCGGCCAATCCGCCGCACGCGGTGCGCCTGACCAAGCGACTGCTGCGCGAGGCCATGCATACGCGCCTGGACACGCTGCTGGAGATGGCCGCCTCGTTCCAGGCCTTGTCGCACCAGACCGACGATCACCGTGAAGCCGTCGCGGCCTTCCTGGAAAAGCGCACGCCGGTGTTCAAGGGCTGAGCGGTGGGCGCACGTCCGAGCGCGGCCGGGGTCGATGCAACGCTGGGCTATGCTTGGCTGGAACCTCATCGCCCCACCATGGACCTGCGCCGGATCCGCCATTTCGTCGTCCTTGCCGAGACCCTGAACTTCCGCCGCGCGGCCGAACGGCTGCACATGGCGCAGCCGCCGCTGACGGTGTCGATCCAGAAGCTGGAGGCGGAGCTGGGCACCAAACTGTTCGAGCGCGGCAGCACCGGCGTCTCACTCACGTCCACCGGACGCACCGTGCTGGTGGAGGCGCGCAAGCTGCTGTTCCACGGCAGCCAGCTCGGCGCCATCGCGCGCAGCACGCTGGAAGGCACGGGCGGCACGCTGCACGTGGGCTTCGTCGGCACCACCACCTACGGGATGCTGCAAAAGGTGGTGCCGCGCTTTCGCGCCGAGTACCCGGGCGTGGAACTGGTGCTGCACGAAGCGACCTCGGTCGCCATCCTGCAGCAGCTGGAAGACCACGGACTCGACATCGGCCTGGTGCGCACGCCGCTGCTGCGCACCACGGGCGCGGCGCTCGTGCCGCTGGAACGCGACGAGTTCATCGTCGCCCTTCCGCGCGGCCACGCGCTGGCGGGCAAGGGTCCCTTGCACCTGGCCGAGCTGGCCAACGAATCGTTCGTCATGTACGGCGCCGGCGCCGCTGCGGGCCTGCACAGCGCGGCCATGCTTGCCTGCCAGAGCGCCGGCTTCATGCCGCGCGTGGCGCAGCAGGGCGTGCAGGTGCAGACGCTGCTGGCGCTGGTGGAAAGCGGGCTGGGCATCGCACTGGTGCCGTCGGTCATGCAGCGCTATGCCTCCGACAAGATCGAGTACCGGCCCCTGCTGGACCTTCCACAAGGTGCCGCGGTGGGCCTTGCGCTCGCCTATATGCCGCAGACGGAGAGCCCGGCGGCGGCAAGGTTCCGGGCTGCCGCACTCAGTGCGTGCAACACCTGAGGCCGCAATCACGGGCGAAGCGAGGGCTTCAAGCGCCGGCAGTGCGCTCGCCCATCGTTCCGCGCCTACATGTTGCGGCGGTACTGGCCGCCGACTTCGAACAGGGCACCGGTGATTTGTCCGAGCGAGCAAACCCGGACGGCGTCCATCAGCACTTCGAAGACGTTCGCGTTGGCGATCACCGACTGCTGCAAGCGCTCAAGCATGCCGGGCGCCCTGTCGGCATTGCGGGCCTGGAACTCGTGTAGCCGCCGCAGCTGGCCTTGCTTCTCTTCCTCGGTCGAACGCGCCAGCTCCAGCTTGTCCATCACCTGATCGCCGTGCGGATTGCGGAAGGTGTTGACGCCCACGATCGGCAGTTCGCCGGTGTGCTTCAACATCTCGTAGTGCA
>JAQGMY010000066.1 GCA_028292105.1 Ramlibacter sp. | reverse complement strand
CCCATGGTGTTGTAGTTCGGAACCGTGCGGATCGCACCCAGGTAGGTCAGGGTGAGCAGCGCCGACTTTTCGTTCAGGTAGGGCAGGGCGGCCTTGGCCATGCCGGGGAAGCTGTAGGCACTGATGTCGTGCGCGATCCGGAATCCTTCACGGGACAGACCTTCCAGGAAGTCACCGGCGATCGCCTCGCGCGGCGCAAAGCCGATGGCGTGCACGAAGCCGTCGAACCTGGGCCAGACGGTGGACAGGTCGGTGAAGAGCCGCTCGATCTGGGCATCGTCGCCGACGTCGCAGTCGAATATCAGCTTGGAGCCGAAGTCCGCGGCGAATTCGGTGATGCGCTCCTTGAAGCGTTCACCGACATAGCTGAAGGCGAGTTCCGCCCCTTGCGCATGGCAGGACCGCGCGATGCCGTAGGCGATCGAGCGGTTCGACAGAACGCCGGTGATCAACAATTTCTTGCCAGACAGGAAGCCCATGGAACTCTCGCGTAGAAAAACTCGTCAGAATTGTCTCATGCGAGGTTTGCTGCTACTGCTGGCGTGCGCCGCGGCCCCGGCCGCCTGGGCCGCCCACGGCTACGCGCTCTGGGGTGACCTGAAGTACCCACCCAATTTCCCCAACTTCGCCTACGTCAACCCGCAGGCGCCCAGGGGTGGAGAGCTGCGCCTGGTCAGCAACCTGCGCTATTCCACCTTCGACAAGTACAACCCGTTCACGATCAAGGGCTCGCCGCCGGCCTACCTGGCGGGGCTGATGTTCGACAGCCTGCTCTCGGGCGCGCAGGACGAAGTCGGCTCCGGCTACGGGCTGCTGGCGGAGGACGTGGAGGTGCCGCCGGACGGCCTGTCCGCCACCTTCCGCCTGCGGCCGCAAGCCCGTTTCCACAATGGCGACCCGGTGCTGGCCGCCGACGTGAAGTACACCTACGACACGCTGATGGGGCCGTACACATCGCCCGCCTACAAGACTTCGCTGGAAGACGTGGCGGGCCTGGACGTGATCGACGAGCGCACGGTGCGCTTTCGCTTCAAGCGCAAGAACCGCGAGATGCCGCTCACCGTGGGCGGCCTGCCGGTCTTCAGCCGCAAGTGGGGCATGGAAAACGGCAAGGCGAAGAAGTTCGATGAGGTCGTGATGGACATCCCGATCGGCAGCGGCCCGTACAAGATCGGGCCGGTCGCCTTCGGCCGGGACATCACCTACGTGCGAGACCCGAACTACTGGGCCCGCGACCTGAACGTGCGCAAGGGCACCTCCAACTTCGACCGCATCACGGTCAAGATCTACAAGGACAACACCGCCAAGCTGGAGGCGGTGAAGGCCGGCGAGTTCGACCTGATGCGTTTCTATTCCGCCGGCGACTGGGCCCGGCGCGTGAACGGCCGGCGGTTCAAGACCGGCGAGCTGGTGAAGGGCGAGTTCCGCCATTCCCTGCCTTCCGGCTTCCAGAGCTACATCCTGAACCTGCGCAATCCCAAGCTGCAGGACATCCGGGTGCGCGAGGCCCTGGGCCTGGCCATGGATTACGAGTGGATGAACCGGCAGATGTTCTACGGTTCCTACCAGCGCGTGCAGGGGCTGTTCGGCAACACCGAGTGCAAGTCCACCGGCACCCCGTCGCCGGAGGAACTGGCCTTGCTGGAGCCGTTGCGCAGCCAGGTGCCGGCGGCGGTGTTCGGCCCCGCCTACCAGGCGCCGCGCACCGACGGCGACAACTCCCTGCGCAACAACCTGCGCCGCGCGCGCGAGCTGCTGCGGCAGGCCGGCTGGGAAGTGAAGGACGGCGTGCTGCGCAACGCCAAGGGCGAAACCCTGGTGCTGGAATACCTCGATAGCGCCGAAACCGGCGCCCGGGTCGTGAGCCCGTGGATCCGCAACCTCGAGAAGCTGGGGGTGACCCTGAACTTCCGCCCGGTGGACTTCGCGCTGTACCAGCAGCGCTTCCAGAAAAAGCAGTTCGAGATCATCTCGCTGAACTATCCCGGCACCAACACGCCGGGCCAGGACTATGTCGACCTGTTCGGCAGCAAGTCGGCGGACGTCGAGGACTCGGGTAACCTGAGCGGGATCAAGAATCCCGCCGTCGACGAACTGCTGCGGCGCATGACCAGCGCGCAGACCAAGGCCGAACTCCTTCCCGCCTGCCGGGCGCTGGAGCGCGTGATCATGCATTCCCATATCCTGATCCCGCAGTGGACGGCCGGCACGCACCGCATCGTCTACAACGCCTGGCGCCTGCAGCCCACGGCCACGATGCCGCCTTACGCGCCGGGCGAAGCGTGGGCCATCGACACCTGGTGGGCCCGGCCCCAGCAGGCCAACGACTGACCGGGCGCTGAATGGCCGCCTACATCCTCAAACGCCTGCTGTTGATGCTGCCCACGTTGCTGGGCGTCCTGCTGATCACCTTCATCGTGACCCAGTTCGTTCCCGGCGGGCCGGTCGAGCAGTACATGGCCGAAGCGCGCGCAGGAGCAGGCGGGGGCAGCGAGGGCGGCGGCGCCTTCAGCTACCGCGGCGCGCAGGGCGTGGACCCGAAGCGCATCGAACAGATCAAGGCCCTGTACGGCTTCGACAAGCCCGCGCCCGAGCGCTTCCTGCAGATGCTGGGGCAGTACGCGCGTTTCGACCTGGGCAGGAGCTTCTTCCAGAACAAGGACGTCTGGACCTTGATCCGCGAGAAGTTGCCGGTGTCGATCAGCCTGGGCCTGTGGACCTTCTTCATCAGTTACCTGATAGCGGTGCCGCTGGGCGTGGCCAAGGCGGTGCGCGCCGGCAGCCGCTTCGACCTGTTGACGACCCTGATCGTGCTGGTTGGCTATGCCATCCCGGGCTTTGTGCTCGGGGTCGCGCTGCTGGTGATCTTCGGCGGGCAGCTTGGCTGGTTTCCCTTGCGCGGCCTGACCTCCGGCAACTGGGACGAACTGAGCGCCGGCGCCAAGGTGGTGGACTACCTGTGGCACATCGCCTTGCCGGTCACCGCCATGGTGGTGGGCAGCTTCGCCGTCACCACCATGCTGACCAAGAACTCCTTCCTGGAGGAAATCCGCAAGCAGTACGTGCTGACGGCGCGGGCCAAGGGACTGGAGGAGCGGCAGGTGCTGTGGAAGCACGTGTTTCGCAATGCGCTGATGCCTATCATCGCGGGCTTTCCGGCGGCCTTCCTGGGGGCGTTCTTCACGGGCTCGCTGCTGATCGAGACGCTGTTCTCGCTCGACGGCCTCGGGCTCCTCAGCTATGACAGCGTGATCCGCCGTGACTACCCGGTGGTGCTGGGAACCCTCTATCTGTTTACCTTGATCGGCCTGGTCACCAAGCTGGTCAGTGACCTCATGTACGTCTGGGTGGATCCGCGTGTCAAGTTCGAGTAGCCCGACCCTCCTGGCTGACCCGAGCGTCGCCGGCCAGACGCAGGGCGGCGGCGCCGCGGCCATGCCGCCGCCGGCGGCCTGGGTGCACGTGTCGCCACGCCGCCGCGCCTGGCGTCGCTTTCGCAGGAACAAGCTCGGGTTCTACAGCCTGGTGCTGTTCCTGACGATCGTCGTCCTCAGCCTGTTCGCGGAGGTGATCTCCAACGACAAGCCGCTGCTGGTCCGCTACGACGGGCAGTTCTACTTCCCCATGGTGAAGACCTACCCGGAGAAGACCTTCGGCGGCGACTTCGAGACCGAGACGGATTTCCTGGATCCTTTCATCCGCGAGCAGCTGTCCAGGGACGGCAACTGGGCCTTGCGGGCGCCCAACCCGTACGGGCCCAAGACGCTGAACTACTTCGCCAAGGAGCCGAACCCGTCCAAGCCGACGGCCGACAACCTGCTGGGCACGGACGACCGCGGGCGCGACATGCTGGCGCAGCTGATCTACGGCTTTCGCCTGAGCGTGCTGTTCGCCCTGGCGCTGACGGCCATCGGCGTGCTGATCGGGGTGGTCACCGGCGCCATCCAGGGCTTTTTCGCCGGCAAGACCGACCTCGCTTTCCAGCGCTTCATCGAGATCTGGGACTCCATGCCGGAGCTCTACCTGCTGATCATCTTCAGCGCGATCTTCTCGCCGAGCGTCGCGCTGCTGCTGATCCTGCTGTCGCTGTTCGGGTGGATGGGTCTGTCCAACTACGTGCGGGCGGAGTTCCTGCGCAATCGGCAGATGGACTACGTCCGCGCAGCCCGGGCGCTCGGCGTGGGCAACGGCCGGATCATGTGGAAGCACATCCTGCCCAACAGCATGACCCCGGTGATCACCTTCCTGCCATTTCGCATGAGCGCGTCCATCCTGGCGTTGACGTCGCTGGACTTCCTCGGGCTCGGCGTGCCGCCGGGAACCCCGTCGCTGGGTGAATTGCTGTCCCAGGGCAAGAACAACATCGACGCCTGGTGGATCTCGCTGTCGACCTTCGCCGTGCTGGTCTCCACGCTGCTGCTGCTGACCTTCATGGGAGACGCCTTGCGGGACGCTCTGGACCCTCGAAAGGCGGATTCTTGAAACTGCTCGATGTCAAAGGCCTGCGGGTCTCGTTCGGCGGCAAGGAGGTCGTGCACGGACTGGACTTCAGCGTCGGGCCCGGAGAGAAGCTGGCCCTGGTGGGCGAGTCCGGCTCCGGCAAGACGGTGACTGCGCTTTCGCTGCTGCGGCTGGTGCAGAACGCCGAACTGAAGGGCACCGCCCGCTTCGCCGGCGTGGCCGACAGCAGCGAGCCCCTCGACCTGTTGACCGCATCCGAACGCACGCTGCTGGGCATCCGCGGCCGCGACATCGCCATGATCTTCCAGGAGCCGATGACGGCGCTGAATCCGCTGCTCACCATCGGCGAGCAGATCGCCGAGGTGCTCCAGCTGAAGGCGGGCGTGAGCGGCAAGGAGGCCTGGCAAGGCGCAGTCGACGCCCTGGCCGCCACCGGCATCCCCGAGCCGGAGCGCCGCGCCGGCACCTATCCGCACCAGCTCTCGGGCGGCCAGCGGCAGCGCGCCATGATCGCCATGGCGCTGGCCTGCAGGCCGCGGCTGCTGCTGGCGGACGAGCCCACGACGGCGCTGGACGTGACCTTGCGCCAGCAGATCCTCGATCTGCTGGCCGACCTGCAGCGCCAGACCGGCATGGCCGTCCTGCTGATCACCCACGACCTGAACCTCGTGCGGCGCTTCGCCGACCGGGTGGCGGTGATGGAGAACGGCCGTATCGTGGAGCAGGGGCCGGTGGAGAGCGTGTTCGCGAGTCCGCAGCATGCCTACACGCGCAAGCTGATCCAGAGCCGGCCGGAACGCGCACTCGATGAAACGCCGGCACCTGGCGGTGCAGCCGTGATGCAGGCGAGCGCCCTGCGGGTGAAGTACCCGGTCCCGCTGCCCGGCTTCAAGGGTTGGTTCCGCAAGGGAAGTTTTGTCGCCGTCCAGGGCGCGGCTTTCCAGGTGGCGCCGGCCCGGACGCTGGGCGTGGTCGGCGAGTCCGGGTCGGGCAAGTCGACCCTGGCCCTGGCGGCGCTCGGCCTCATCCCCCACGAAGGTGAACTGGAGGTCGTCGGCAAACACTGGGGCCCCGACGCCGCCAGCAACCGCGGCATGCGGCGCCTGGTGCAGGTCGTGTTCCAGGATCCGTTCTCGTCGCTGTCGCCGCGCATGAGCGTGGAGGAGATCGTGGGTGAGGGGCTGCTGGTGCACGAACCGGCGCTGGACCTGGACGGCCGCCGCGGCCGGGTCGTCGAGGCGCTGCAGGAAGTCGGGCTGGCCGAGACCCAGTTTCCCGGCTTGCTGGACCGCTACCCGCACGAATTCTCCGGGGGCCAGCGGCAGAGGCTGGCCATCGCGCGCGCGCTGATCGTCGGGCCCCAGCTGCTGGTGCTGGACGAACCCACCAGCGCCCTGGACGTCACCATCCAGCAACAGGTCTTGAAACTGCTGCAACGGCTGCAACGTGAGAAGGGATTGAGCTACCTGCTGATCACCCACGACGTCGACGTGATCCGGGCCATGGCCCACGATGTGCTGGTGATGAGGGAAGGCGCGATCCTCGAGTCCGGCACGGTCGACGAAGTCCTGCAGCATCCGCGTGACCCGTACACGCAGGCCCTGGTGGCGGCGGCCGGCTGAGGACCCCCATGAGCAACCCGTCGCCACGCATCGTCATTCCGCAGTCCGAGGTCGAGGTGACCGCGATGCGGGCGCAGGGTGCCGGCGGCCAGAACGTGAACAAGGTGTCCAGCGCCATCCACCTGCGCTTCGACATCCGCAACTCGTCGCTGGCGGAGGACCACAAGGAGCGCCTGCTCGCGTTGCCGGACCAGCGCATCACCCGCGACGGCGTGCTGGTGATCAAGGCGCAGACACAGCGCAGCCAGGAGATGAACCGGGCGGAGGCTTTCGGGCGATTGCAGGAACTGGTGGAGAGCGTTGCGAGTCCACCCAAGGTACGGCGCCCGACGCGGCCGACCTTCGGCTCGAAGAAGCGCCGCCTGGAAGGCAAGAACTTGCGCTCGCAGGTGAAGCTGCTGAGGTCCAAGGTGCAGGACTGAGCGTTTCAAACCCCTTGTCACCTTGCGGGAGAAGGCCAAGAACGTTACAATAGCAAGCTCACGACCAAACGGGCGGGTACCAACCGCCCGTTTTTTATGGCTGATCGAGAAACGATCAGCCAATCGATCAACGACAAAGGGATAGTCGCACACTTGGCACTGCAGGACATCGTCGCACAAACCGTAGCCGGCCTTGGTTACGAACTGGTCGAGCTCGAACGCTCGCCCGGGGGCACTTTGCGCGTGACGATCGACTTTGCCTGGAGTCCCGAGCTGGCCGAGCGTGTGGTGAACGTCGAGGACTGCGAGCGCGTCACGCGCCAGTTGCAGTACACGCTGGAAGTCGAAGAGGTCGATTACAACCGGCTCGAGGTGTCGTCGCCGGGCATCGATCGGCCGTTACGGCACGAGCAGGATTTCGAGCGTTTTGCCGGCGAGCTGGTCGACATCACGCTGAAGGCGCCGCTGGGCGCGGCGGCGGCAGGCCAGGTCGCCGCCAACCGCCGCAAGTTCCGCGGCACGCTGGAAAAAGCGGAAGCCGGCTGGCAGATCTCGTGGAGCGACGAGCCCGAAGTCAAGCCGGGCCAGAAGATTTCAAAGAAGAGGGAGCCTGCACCGGTGCAGGTCCTGGGTTTCACGCTGGACGAGCTCAAGGAAGTGCGTCTGGCGCCGATAGTCGATTTCAAGGGGCGCAGGCGCGCCGGGGTTCAGGAGCAAGGGAAATGAATCGCGAATTGTTGATGCTGGTGGACGCTATCTCGCGCGAGAAGAACGTCGAACGCGACGTGGTCTTCGGCGCGGTGGAAGCCGCCCTGGCCCAGGCCACCAAGAAGCTCTACCAGGGCGAGGTGGACATTCGCGTGGCCGTCGACCGCGACAGCGGCGACTACGAGACCTTCCGGCGCTGGCTGGTGGTCCCGGACGAAGCCGGCCTGCAGAACCCGGATGCCGAGGAACTGCTGATGGACGCCCGTGAGCGGGTGGCCGACGCGGAAGAGGGCGAGTTCATCGAGGAGGCCATCGAGTCGGTGCCGATAGGCCGCATCGGCGCCATGGCGGCCAAGCAGGTCATCCTGCAGAAGATCCGCGACGCCGAGCGCGAGATGCTGCTCAATGATTTCATGTCACGTGGCGATAAGATTTTCGTTGGCACGGTCAAGCGGCTGGACAAGGGCGACATCATCGTGGAGGCCGGCCGCGTCGAGGGCCGTCTGCGCCGCAGCGAAATGATCGCCAAAGAGAATCTGCGCAATGGCGACCGCGTGCGCGCCATGATCATGGAAGTCGACCTGACGCTGCGCGGCGCGCCGATCATCCTCTCGCGCTCGGCGCCGGAATTCATGATCGAGCTGTTCCGCCAGGAAGTGCCCGAGATCGAGCAGGGCCTGCTCGAGATCAAGAGCTGCGCTCGTGACCCCGGCTCGCGCGCCAAGATCGCCGTGCTCTCCCACGACAAGCGTGTCGACCC
>JAQGMY010000044.1 GCA_028292105.1 Ramlibacter sp. | reverse complement strand
GACCCGTCAACGGCAATGTGCATTCCGACAGAATCTTCATGTCGGTGGTGCCATCCTTCTTCTTGGCCACATGTTCCATCAACACGATCACCCGGCCCACACCGGCCACCAGATCCATCGCGCCGCCCATGCCCTTGATCATCTTGCCGGGGATCATCCAGTTGGCCAAGTCGCCCTTTTCGCTGACCTGCATCGCGCCCAGGATCGACAGGTTGATCTTGCCGCCGCGGATCATGGCGAAGCTGTCGTGGCTGCCGAAGATCGATGAGCCCTTGATGGTGGTGACGGTCTGCTTGCCGGCGTTGATCAGGTCGGCGTCGACTTCGTCTTCGGTCGGGAACGGGCCGATGCCCAGCATGCCGTTCTCGGATTGCAGCCACACTTCCTTGTCGCCGGTGAAGTTGGCCACCAGCGTGGGGATGCCGATGCCCAGGTTCACGTAGAAGCCGTCCTCGAGTTCCTGGGCCGCGCGCGCGGCCATCTGGTCTTGGGTCCAGGGCATTTGATCAGTCTCCTAGTCAGTCGGGGACAGAGCTGAAGATCCGTCCCTCAAAGTCATCGGGTGGTGCGCTTTTCGATGCGCTTCTCGGGATTGGCATTGAGCACGATGCGGTGCACGTAGATGCCGGGCAGGTGGACGTCGTCGGGCGCGAGCTCGCCCACGTCGACGATCTTCTCCACCTCGACGATGCAGACCTTGCCGGCCATCGCGACGGCCGGGTTGAAGTTGCGCGCCGTCAGGTTGAAGCGCAGGTTGCCGCTCTTGTCGGCGATGTGCGCCTTGACCAGCGACACCTGCGGCATCAGCGAGCGCTCCATCACGTAGGTTTCGCCGTCGAATTCGCGCAGCTCCTTGCCTTGGGCCACCAGGGTGCCGACGCCGGTCCTGGTGAAGAAGGCCGGGATGCCGGCACCGCCGGCGCGCAGCTTCTCGGCCAGCGTGCCTTGCGGCGTGAATTCGAGCTCGAGTTCATTGGCCAGGTACTGGCGCTCGAACTCCTTGTTCTCGCCCACGTAAGACGAGATCATCTTCTTGATCTGGCGCGTCTCCAGCAGCTTGCCCAGGCCGAAGCCGTCGACACCGGCGTTGTTGGAGATGACCGTGAGGTCCTTGACGCCCGATGCCTTGAGCGCCTCGATCAGTGCCTCGGGGATGCCGCACAGGCCGAAACCGCCGACGGCCATCAGCTGGCCGCTGCGGACCACGCCGTCGAGCGCCGCGGCCGCACTGGGATAGATCTTGTTCACACCACACTCCTGCAGAAGAAGACGCGGGCGCGCCCGGCGCGGCCCCATAGTGGCGCTACGATACTACCTACCATGTTAAGTAGTACTCCCTAGAGAATAGCCCGATGGACGTCGATTACCGGCTGGCCTTCGAGCTCGCACCCGTGGGACTCTGCGTCTCGCGCAACCGGTCCATTGTGGACTGCAATGTCCAGCTCTGCGAAATGTTCGGCTGGTCGCGCGAGCTGCTCGCCGGCGAGTCGTTCATGGTGCTCTACCCGAGCGCCGACGAGTACGAGCGGCTGGGCGCGCGGATGGCGCCGATCCTGAACGCCAAGGGCAGCTACGCCGACGACCGCATCATGAAGCGCGCCAGCGGCGAAGTCTTCTGGTGCCACGTGACCGGCCGCGCGCTGAACCGCGACAAGCCGCACGAAGCGGGGATCTGGTCGTTCGAGGACATGAGCGCGCAGCGGCCGGTGAAGGCCGAGCTGACGGCGCGCGAGCGCGAAGTGGCGGCGCGGCTGCTGGACGGGCTGACCTCCAAGGAGATCGGCAAGACCCTCGGCATCAGCCACCGCACGGTGGAGATCTACCGCGCCCGGCTGATGCGCAAGTACCGGGCGAACACGACCGCGGACCTGGTGCACAAGTTGATGGTGGGGAGCTAGCGGGGGGATGGTGCGCAAGCGGAGCTTGCACACCCTACGGACCTGGCGCCAAGGAGGCGTCGCGGCGAGGCCGGGACGCCGGCTTATTTCGCGTCGATCACTTCGCTGCCGACGCGGAACGCATCCAGCGCCGCGGGGAATCCGCAGTAGACGCTGGCGTGCATGAAGATCTCCTGCAGCTCCGCCGGCGTGACGCCGTTGTTCAGGGCGCCGCGGACATGGATCTTCAGCTCGTGGGTCTTGCCCAGCGCAACCAGCATGGAGACGGTGACGATGCTGCGGGTGCGCAGGTCGATGCCGTCGCGCTGCCAGGTGTTGCCCCAGGCGTGCTTGGTCACCAGCTCCTGCAGCGGTGCGGTGAAGGGCGTGGACCGGTCGATCGCGGCGTCGACGTAGGCATCACCCAGCACCTTGCGCCGCGTGGCCAGGCCGGCCTGGGTCTCGGGGTCCTTGGACAGCTCCATGGGGGTCTCCTGCAATCAAGAAAAGCCGCGAGCATACGCCCGCCGCCTGGATTCCCCGCGCCAGCGGCCGAGAGCAGAATAAGCCAGCCGACCGGCAACGACAGGAGAATCCCCGTGAGCACCCGCTACCCCCTGCCCGACCTGAACTCCCTGCCCGAGGACATGCGCCAGCGCATCCTGGAAGTGCAGGAAAAAAGCGGCTTCGTGCCGAACGTGTTCCTGGCGCTCGCCAGGCGGCCGGCCGAATGGCGGGCCTTCTTCGCGTACCACGACGCACTGATGCTCAAGGAAACCGGTTCCCTGACCAAGGGCGAGCGCGAGATGATCGTGACCACCACCAGCGCGGCCAACAACTGCCTGTACTGCGTGGTGGCGCACGGGGCGATCCTGCGCATCCACGAGAAGAAGCCGCTCGTGGCCGACCAGGTGGCGGTGAATTACCGCAAGGCCGACATCAGCCCGCGGCAACGCGCGATGCTCGACTTCGCGATGAAGGTCTGCCTGCACTCGGACGAAGTGGGCGACGCCGACTTCGCGGCCCTGCATCCGCACGGCTTCGACGACGAGGACATCTGGGACATCGCCGCCATCACTGCCTTCTTCGGGCTGTCCAACCGGATGGCGAGCTTCTCCAACATGATGCCCAACCCGGAGTTCTACCTGCTCGGGCGGGTGCCGCGCGAGAAGAAGCCCGGTTGAAGGCGCTCGCTCAGGCGGCCAGCACGGCGCGGAACCAGTCCGGCATGGGCACGGACTTCTGCCTGGGGAAATCGACCCACACCGTGGTCGCCCCGCCGCTGGCATAGACCACGCCCGGATCGTCCGCGCGCCCTATCGTCGCCCAGCTTTCGAAGCTGCTGCGCCCCGGGTCGCTCACGTACATCTGCACCGTGATGTCGCCCGGATATTCCAGCTGCTTGTGGAAGTTGCAAAAGGCATTGACGATCAGCGGCCCCTCGCCTTGCGGATTGACCGGGCAATTGATCTTCTCGAACCAGTCGATGCGCGCGATCTCCAGGTAGCGGAAGTACAGCGTGTTGTTCACGTGGGCCATCGCGTCCATGTCGCCCCAGCGGATCGGCATGTGCATGGTGTGCACCAGCTTCTTGCTGGCGGGCAGTTCGAGTTTCATCGGTGGGCCTTGATCGAAGCGAGGATGCCGAGGGTGAAGAGCAGCACGGCGCCGCCCTGCGCGAGGGTCGGCCAGCGGCCGTCCCAGAGGAAGGAGTAGGCCAGCGCGAACAGCGTCTCGCTGACGATCAACTGGCCGCACAGGCTGGCCGGCAGGCGCTTGCTCGCCATGTTCCAGAAGATGGTGGCCAGCCAGGCCGAGCCGAAACCGGTGGCCAGGCACAGGACCAGGAACAGTCCGGGCTGCGGCTGGGCCCGCAAGGCCGCGAGCCCGGATCCGGCGGCACCCCAGAGCAGCAGCGCGCCGCAACCGGTGGCCACGCCCAGCCAGTTGGCCCAGTCGGTCGAGTTGACCTCTGCATGGCGTCGGAGCCAGGCGGAATTGAGCAGGGCGAAAGCCGTCCAGCACACCAGCGAGCACACCGCGAGCAGCACGCCGCGCCAGTAGTCCGGGCCGGCAACGGCGCCGCTGCCGCCACGGGACGACGCCATCATCAGCACGAGGCCTGCCGCGGTCAGCAGCAAGGCGGGCACCAGGGACTGCCAGCGCAGGTCACCCGGCTTGCCGAGCAACATCACCCA
The DNA here is from genome assembly GCA_028292105.1 of Ramlibacter sp. Taxonomy (GTDB): domain Bacteria; phylum Pseudomonadota; class Gammaproteobacteria; order Burkholderiales; family Burkholderiaceae_C; genus Ramlibacter. The sequence continues at coordinate 1,960 of JAQGMY010000044.1, read as the reverse complement.
CAGCGGGATGGTGCCGATGATCAGCGTGGGCACCTCGGTGCCCGCGTCGCGGATCGCCAGCACCAGCAGCAGGTAATAGCCGGTGAAACCCAGCAGGCTGAGGCCGATCGCGCCCAGCGCCTGGCGCAGCGTCGGCAAGGCGCGGCGCCCGCGGGCCCACAGCATCGCCAGCACGGCAACCGCGCCGTAGGCGACGAAGCGGCCGGCCGCCAGGTCGACGCCGCTCACGCCCGGCACCATGCGCGGCGCCACGAACACGAGGCCCCACAGCGCGCCGGCCAGGATGCCCGCAACGATGCCGGTCAGCATGCGCCGGCGGCCACCGGCCTCAGAGGCCGAAGCCGTCGTCGGCGGCGATCACCGCGCCATTGACGAAGTGGCTCTGGTCCGACGCCAGCAGCACCACCAATGCGTCCAGGTCGGACGGCTTGCCGACCCGCTTGCGCGGCAGCATGCTGACCAGCTTGTGCCCCTGCTCGGTGTCCCAGTGGCGGTGGTTGATCTCGGTGTCGATGTAGCCGGGGCACAGCGCATTGACGTTGATGCCGAAGCGGCCCCACTCGAGCGCGAAGGCCTTGGTCATGTGGATCACCGCGGCCTTGCTGATGGCATACACGCCCAGCTGCGGCACGGACCGCAAGCCCGCCATCGAGGCGACGTTGATGATGCGGCCGCCGGTGAAGGTGCCCGGCGCGGCGCCGCGCGAGCGCGCCAGCATGCGCTTGCCCACTTCCTGCGCCACGAAGAAGGCGCCCTTGGCGTTGGTGTCGAAGACGTAGTCGTAGTCCTCCTCGGTGACGTCCTGGATGCGCTGGGTGGTGCTGACGCCGGAGTTGTTGACCAGGATGTCGATCGATCCGACCTCGGTCTCCGCATGCGCGACCGCGGCCTTGATGCTGTCTATGCTGGTGACGTCCAGCCCCACGACGTGGGCGTCGCCGCCCTCGCCTTCGATCTGCGCGCGCAGGTCCTTGAGCTTCTCGATGCGGCGCGAAGCCAGCACCACGGCGGCGCCGGAGCGCGCGAGCACCCTGGCGAACTGGGCTCCCAGGCCGCTGGACGCGCCTGTAATGAACGCGACACGCCCGGACAGGTCGATGCTGTAAGCCACGGGAACTCCTCTCTAGAATTCGAAACAGGACGATCGTCAGCCGGCAGCCGCAGCCGCCATAGAATGCGGCTGCTCACGCGTGAGGGCGCGGCGCGGCACGCTCAGGTGCGAACCATTATCGACCACACCCCATGACACAAGAAGAGATCCTGGCCCAGTTCGGACCGCGCGAAGCGATGGAATACGACGTGGTGGTGGTGGGCGGCGGCCCGGCCGGCCTGGCCACCGCCATCCACCTCAAGCAGCTCGCCGCGCGCGACGGCAAGGAGCTGTCGGTGGTGGTGCTGGAGAAAGGCTCCGAACCCGGCGCCCACATCCTGTCGGGCGCGATCATGGACCCGATCGCGCTGAACGAACTGATTCCCGACTGGAAGGAACGAGGCGCGCCGCTGAACGTGCCCGTGACCGAGGACATCTTCCTGTTCCTCGGCGAGAAGGGCGCGATGCGCGTGCCGAACCTGTTCCTGCCGCCCAACTTCGGCAACCACGGCAACTACATCGTCAGCCTGGCCAACGTCACGCGCTGGCTGGCGCAGCAGGCGGAAGGCCTGGGCGTGGAGATCTTCCCCGGCTTCCCCGCGGCCGAGGTGCTGTACAACGAGAACGGCTCGGTGCGCGGCGTGGCCACGGGCAACATGGGCATCGGCAAGGACGGCAACCCCACCGACGCCTTCCAGCTCGGCATGGAACTGCACGCCAAGTACACGATCTTCGCCGAGGGGTCGCGTGGCCACCTGGGTCGCCAGCTGATCTCGCGCTTCAAGCTCGACGACGGCCGCGATCCGCAAAGCTACAGCATCGGCATCAAGGAAATCTGGGACATCGACCCGGCGCGGCACCAGGCCGGCC
>JAQGMY010000446.1 GCA_028292105.1 Ramlibacter sp. | reverse complement strand
GCGGTGGCTGCGCAGCCCATGAGCCGCGGCGAAGTCGCGGTGCGCCCGGCACATGGCAAGCATGTTCGGCAGCAGCGGGGAGCCGGCATGCGCGGGGCTCTCTTCCACATAGGAGGTGTGGTCCTCGAAAGCGACAATGGACGCCGGGTCGTGCAGCGTGAGCGGCTGCCCCAGCGTGGCATGCAGCATGTGCGCCGCCATGCCCGTGGAGTACTCGTGGATGAAGCGCCAGTCGGCGCGGACGAAGCAGCCCTCGCCGGCTTGCGCGGACCGCGGCGTGACCGGTGTGGCCAGCATGTGCCGCTGCACGATCTTCTCGAACAGCGTCAGTGGGCCGCTGGCGCCAGCCAGTGGCACCGGCTGCGGATTGCGCAGGTGCTGCTGGCCGAAAGCCAGCAATCCGCCGGCGCGCAGGATCGCGGCCGCGAGGGCATCGCGGCCCTGCACCAGTTCGTCGATGGCGATCGGCTCGCCGCGCTGCAGCCGCTCGACCAACCCGATATCGGTGGACGTGAACAGGCCGATGTTGTCCGCGTTCTGGCGGTAGATGCGCTCGAAGCTTTCGGCGATCACCAGCCGGATGCCGGCCAGCTTTTCGGCCGCGGGGCTGTGCTCGCGCGAGGAACCCTTGCCATGGCGGCGCCCGCCCACGGCCACCTGGAAGCCGCCCGCCTGCACCGCACCGACGCCGACCGGCCGCTCGCCGCCGACCGTGAAACCGGTGTACGGAAAACGCGCCAGCGAATCGTCGTAATGCGACAGGATGCGCACCGGCGTGATCTCGTCGGTGGAGACGTCGTCGCGCAGCGGGCTGGCCTGCTGCAGCGTGAGCCGCCCGCCCGCCAGCTGTTCGCGCATCGCTGCCGCGCTTTGCGACAAGAACAGGATGCGAGGGTTGAGGCCGAGGTCGAGTAGGTCGAGCATCGGCGAATTTTAGGGGGACAGGAAAACCGGGCAGCCCGACGCAGAGGTTTCTCAGAAGACGCGGAAAAGAAGGGGAAAAGGTCGCGGGGACGCGAACTTCACCGTGCCAGCGTCGAAGCTCCAAACAGGCTCTGGATGAAGTCGACCGCCAGTTCGGCGGTCCGGTTGCGCACGTCCAGCGCGGGGTTGATCTCCACGACGTCCAGCGATGCCACCCGGCCGGTGTCGGCGATCATCTCCATGCACAGCTGCATCTCGCGGTAGGTGGGGCCGCCGCGCACGCCGGTGCCCACGCCCGGCGCGTCCAGCGGGTCGAGGCAATCGAGGTCGAAGCTGACGTGGATGTGGGTGTCGTCGTCCACGTCCTGCAGCACCTCCGTCATGGTGTTGCGCATGCCGTGTTCGTCGATATGGCGCATGTCGAAGACCTGCAGGCCGAGCGCCCGGATCGCCTGCTTTTCCTCGGCGTCGACGCTGCGGATGCCGATGAATTCGATGTCCTGCGGCTGCAGTGCGGCCGGCTCCCCGCTCCAGCCCACCAGTTCGGGCGCACCGCGCCCGAGCAGGCACGCCACCGGCATGCCATGGATGTTGCCGCTGGGGCTGATGTCGTGCGTGTTCACGTCGGTGTGCGCATCGAGCCAGATCACCCGCAGGTTCTTGCCCCGCTGCCGGCAGTGCCGGGCCACCGCGCTGACCGAGCCGATCGCCAGGCAATGGTCACCCCCCATCAGCAGCGGCACGTGGCCGAGCGCCAGCTCGGCACCCACGGCTTCGAACACGGCGCGGTTCCAGGCCACCACTTCGGGCAGGTGGCGCATCCCGCCGACCGGGCCCTGCCACGGGTTCGGCGGACCGGCAAGGTTGCCGCGATCCAGCACCTCGTAGCGGTGCGCCCGCAGCGCCTCCGCGATGCCGGCAACCCGCAGCGCGTCCGGGCCCATGCCGGCGCCACGCACGCTGGCACCGACGTCCGTCGGGGCCCCGATGAGGCTGACTGTGGTCATTGCGTTGCGTTCTCCTGCTGGGCTCCGTCCATTGTGTCGCACGGGCACACGGCCGGGGAGTATTGCTACAGGTTGCATCCGCGGACCCTAAGGCTGGGATGCCATCCGGAGAATGAATTCGAACGAAAAGGAGAACGTGAATGCTGGCAATGGAATACCGGGGTCCGTACCGGGTAAGGACGACGCAGAAGGCCGAGCCGGAGATCGAGCATCCCGGCGACGCCATCGTGCGCGTGACCCGCAGCTGCATCTGCGGATCCGACCTGCACCTCTATCACGGCCTGGTGCCTGACACCCGCGTGGGCCACACCTTCGGGCACGAGTTCACCGGCATCGTCGAGGAAGTCGGCGAGTCGGTGCGCAACCTGAAGAAGGGGGACCACGTCCTCACGCCTTTCAACATCTTCTGCGGCACCTGCTTCTTCTGCAAGAAGGAGCTGTACTCGAACTGCCACAACGTCAATCCGGAAGCCACCGCGGTGGGCGGCATCTATGGCTACTCGCACACCACCGGCGGCTACGACGGCGGCCAGGCCGAGTACGTCCGGGTCCCGATGGCCGATGCCGGTCCGACCGTGATCCCGCCCGACATCGACGTCGACGACGCGGTGCTGCTCACGGACGCCTGCCCGACGGGTTACCAGGCCGCCGAGATGGGCAGCATCAAGGAAGGCGACACGGTGGTGGTGTTCGGCGCCGGCCCGGTCGGCCTGTTCGCCGCCAAATCCTCCTGGCTGATGGGCGCCGGGCGCGTGATCGTGGTCGACCACGTCGAGTACCGGCTGGAGTTCGCGCGCAAGTTCGCGCAGTGCGAGGTCGTCAACCTCAAGGAGGTCGGCGACATGGCCATCCACATCAAGAAGATGACGGACTGGATGGGCGCGGATGTCTGCATCGATGCGGTCGGGGGCGAGGCGGTGGGCAGCTGGCTGCAGCATCTCACCGGGCGCTACCTGAAGCTGCAGGCCGGCGCCGCGACCGTGCTGCACTGGTGCATCAACTCCGTGCGCAAGGGCGGCGCCGTCTCGATCGTCGGGGTCTACGGGCCCACCGGCAACATGGTGCCCATGGGCAATGTCGTCAACAAGGGGCTGACGATCCGCGCCAACCAGGCCAGCGTGAAACGCCACCTGCCGCGCCTGATAGAGCACATCCAGGCCGGCCGCCTGAAGCCCAGCGAAATCATCACCCACCGCATCCCGCTGGAGGACGTCGCCGACGCATACCACATGTTCTCCAGCAAGCTCGACAACATGGTCAAGCCCGTGCTGATCCCGCCGTCCGCCCGCCAGGCCCTGGCGCACTGAACCCGAGGAACAGCATGAGCAATCATCCCGAAGACATGACGGTGTTCGTGGAGCACACCGAACCCGAAGCCCACCAGAAGAAGCCGCCGGCCGGCATCCAGGGCTGGGGCGCCGATCTCGACCCGGCCATGCGGCCGGCGGTGCCGATGGAGCGGACGCCGCAGCGCTTCGTCACCATCGCGGAAAACATCGACCGGCAACCGGACCGCGGCGTGAAGGTGTTCCATTCCACCGAGCGGCCCGGCATGACACCGGTCTATGGCACCGCGCAGCCGCCGAGCGGCGTGTCCGGCCTGATCCGCAAGGCCGCTTTCCGTCACAGCGAGAACGACCTGCGGCACTGGCTGATGCTGCTGTTCGCCGACCGCGTCAACGTGGTCGAGGGAATCATCGAAGACCTGGGGCGCGGGCGCGTGCCGAACATCTTCAAGGAAATGGGCGGCCCCGCCGAGTGGAAATACAACCGCGACGGCTTCGTCCGCAAGGCGGCGATCGCCGGGGCGGTCGTCGGACTGATCTATGTCATGAGGCGGCGCCGCCGCTGACCGAACCACGAAAGGACTCTCTCCCATGGAAGCAACGACAACCGGAATGAACCGGACCGGCGCAGCGCTGTCGCCGCTCGGCGTCAAGGCAATGACGGATGCAGCCGACCAGCTCAGTCCGGCGGTGCCCATCGATACCGCCGCGATGGAAGCCGAGCGACTGATCTATATCAACGAGTCGGAGGCCGTCGGCTCCATCCCGCCGCCGGCCTCGTTGAAAGGCGTGGTGAAGACCGGCATGGCCAAGCTGACCGGGGGCGTGCCGACGATCTTCCTCGACAAGCTCGGCGAGCGCATCGCCTTCGAGCGGGGCGGCACCCGCCTCTACGACGCGCTGATCACCAAGTACCAGGGCGTGCAGGCGCTGGGACAGGAAGTGCTGCCCCCGGCCGAGAAGCTGGTGGCGCTGGACGGCGTCAGCCCGATCGGCGCCACCGCGGGCGAGGACCCGCTGCAGACGCTGCAACGCATCCGCAACGAGGAGCTCGCGCACTTCAAGATGCTCGGCCTGGCCATGGTGAAGATGGGCGGCGACCCGACGGCGATGACGCCGTGCGCCGACGTCCAGGCCACCGCGTCGCTCGGCATCATCCAGGTGCTGACGGATCCGCGCACGACGCTGGCGCAGTGTCTCAACGCCATGCTGACGGCCGAACTGACCGACAACGCCGGCTGGGAACTGCTGATCCAGCTGGCCGAGGAAGAAGGCGAGACCGAACTCGCCGGCCGCTTCCTGGGCGCCTTGAGCCAGGAACAGGAACACCTCGCCATCGTCAAGGGCTGGCTCACCGGCTTGATGGTCCAGGGCGCGGGCACCCCCGCGGTCTGACGCAAACGCAATCGGAGAACCCCACATGGCCGTCAATCTGTTGCAGGACAAGGGCACGCCGCTGGAGCGGCAGAAATTCACCTGGAAAGACATGGTCGGCAAGCCGATCAGCAAGCTCGACGACGATGCGTTCACCCGCGTGCGCATCATCTGGATGAATGGCCAGGAGCTGGACTCGCTGCGCACCAAGCAGGTCGCGCTGCGTTGCAACCGCGACGCGCGCGAGGTGCTGTCGCACCTGATGCGCGTGGAGCAGCACCAGGCCACCACCATCAATTGGCTGATAGGCGCCGACCACTCGCCGCTGGAAACCACCATCGCCTACGAACAGGTGGCGATCGAGGTCACCGCGTCCGTGGCGCAGCTGGAGCCCGACGCCTACCTGGCGCAAGGCTACCGCTACGCCCTGCTGGAGGACTTCGACCACCTGTACCGCTACTCCGCGCTGCTCGACCGGCTGGAAGGCAAGGACGCGAACAACATCACCCAGGGCTACACCGACATCGTGCCGGGGCGCCCGACCTTGTTCCACCATCGTTCACCGGAACACGAACTGCTGCGGCCCTACGAGGCCGGCGCTGCCCTCGCCACCAAGGTGCATGCGCTGTCCCTCACCGGCGGCGAGTACCAGACGCACGACTACTACATGAACATCGGCCCGGTGTTCGCCGATCCGCTGGCGCGCCAGCTGTATGCCGAGATCGCCTCGGTGGAGGCGCAGCACATCACGCACTACGGCAGCATGCTCAACCCCGACGAGTCGCTGCTCGAGAAGCTGCTGGTCTGCGAGGCCACCGAAGTCTGGAACTACATGGCGTGCGTGGAGCAGGAAACCAACCCGCGCGTGAAGGCGATCTGGGAACGCTTCCTGGATTACGAGCTGGGCCACTTCCAGGTGGCGCTCAAGCTGTTCAAGGACGTGGAGCGGCGCGACCCGCAGGAGATCCTGGGCGACGGATCGCTGCCGCGCCGCATCGTGTTCGAGAGCCAGCGCGAATTCATCCGCAAGGTGGTGGAGACCGAGGTGCCGCTGCGCAGGGACGGCACCGAATTCGTCGACGAGGCGCAGGAGCCGCAGTCGTCGCGCGACTACCGGCAGACGATCAACTCCGGCGGCAGCCCGTCGGAGACCGTGTCGGCCACCTACCACTGGACGCCTGGCACCGAGCTGATGCGCGAACCGGCAGGCGAGCCGATCGCCTGAGGCACAGCCCCGTCGTTTCCGCCGCCGCGCGGGAATGGCGGGCGTTCAGCGCTCCAGCCGGAACACCGCGCGGCGGCGCCCCACCGGCGCGCCCTTGATGCTGGCGATCACCTCATGGCGCCACGGCAGCAGTGCCTCCCGCTGCTGCGCATCGAGCCAGCCCAGTTGCTCCAGCGCTTCCACGGTGGCGGCGAACAGCGCCAGCTTGTTGCCGTCCCCGATCTTGATGGCCAGCGCCTCGCCGCGGCTGCGGCTGGCGACGACCTGCACGCCCTCGGCCCCCACCTTCGTCACCCAGTCGCCGCCGCCGGCCTGCATCAAGGCGACGTCGTTGCGCCCGGTGCCGGACACGAGCTCCGGGTGCGCCACCATGGCATCGGCCAGCAGCGCGAAGCTTTCCGTGTAAGGCGTGTCCCCTTTGCCGCTGGCGAGCCGGGCGAAGGCGCGCGCCAGACTGGCCAGCGGCATCGCATAGTTCGGGGCGGAGCAGCCGTCGATCCCCATCGCCAGCTGCTGCTCTTGCAAGCCCGCGGCGGCTGCGACATCGCGGCGGATGGCGGCTTGCAACGGATGCGCCGGGTCCAGGTACGTCTCCAGCGAAAGCCCGTGCTGCACGCAATAGGCGAGGAAGCCGCTGTGCTTGCCGCTGCAGTTGTGGTGGCGCTCGTCGTAGCTGCCGGGCGCCGGCGGCGGCCAGGCGCCGAGATCGGCGTAGTAGGGAACATGGCAGCCGCACTGCAGCCGCTGCCAGGGCACATGGGCCTTGCCCAGGATCTGCTCCACCTGCTGCACGTGCATGGGCTCGCCGTTGTGGCTCGCGCACAGCAAGGCCAGGTTGCCCTGGCTCAGGCCGAAGTGCCGCACGCCGCCGCCCTGCACGAAGGGCAGCGCCTGCAAGGGCTTGAGCGTGGAGCGGCTGAAGGTGAGCCAGTGCGCGTCGCCGGCATGGGCCAGCACGCGCCCTTGCGTGTCGACCACCGCAACGGCGCCGGAATGCACGTTCTCGCGCGTGCCGCCGCGCAGGGTTTCGATGAGGGGGACGAGGGAGGGCATGGCCGCATTCTGCCCGGCGGCGCGCGGCACAATCCGCGGATGACCGAACTGCGTTCCCCGCTGCAAGCCCAAGTCGTGCAATGGCTCGTCGCTGCGGGGGAGCTGGTCCGATCGGGGCAGGTCGTGGTGATCCTCGAAGCGATGAAGATGGAGCACGAGATCCGCAGCCCCGGCAACGGGCGGGTGCGGGAGTGCTTGTTCGCGCCAGGGGAGACGGTGCAGGAGCGCGACGTGCTGCTGGTGCTGGAAGCAGCGTCGGTCGATGAAGCTCCTGAAGCGCCCGGCGCCCCCACCCCGGCCTTCCCCCGATGCGGGAGGGAGGAAGAGCGGCCGGATCTGCGCAAGGTGCTGGAGCGGCAGGCCTTCACGCTCGACGCGGCGCGGCCGCAGGCAGTCGCCAGGCGGCACGCGCTCGGACTGCGCACGGCCCGCGAGAACATTGCCGACCTGTGCGATGCCGGCTCCTTTGGCGAGTACGGCGCGCTGGCCGTTGCCGCGCAGCGCAGCCGCCGCAGCGAGGACGACCTGGTGCGCAACACGCCGGCCGACGGCATGGTCACGGGGATAGGCCGCATCAACGGCGACCTGTTCCCGCCGGAGCGTTCCCAGGCCGCGGTGCTGGCCTATGACGCCACGGTGCTCGCCGGCACGCAGGGATTTCGCAACCACCAGAAGACCGACCGGCTGCTTGGCGTCGCCCTCAGGAACAAGCTGCCGGTGGTGCTGTTCGCCGAGGGCGGCGGCGGCAGGCCGGGCGACGTGGACCTGCCGATCGTGGCCGGCCTGCACGTGCCGACCTTCGCCAGCTTCGCCCGCCTGAACGGCCAGGTGCCGGTGATCGGCATCGCCGCCGGGCGCTGCTTCGCCGGCAACGCGGCGCTGCTCGGCTGCTGCGACGTGATCATCGCCACCAGCGACAGCAACATCGGCATGGGTGGACCGGCGATGGTCGAAGGCGGCGGCCTGGGGGTGTTCAAGCCCGAAGAGATCGGGCCGTCGCCGGTGCAGCATGCGAATGGCGTGATCGACGTGCTGGTGGAGAACGAGGCCGAAGCGGTGGCGGCGGCGCGGCGCTACCTTGCCTTCTTCCAGGGCACGGTAGCGGACTGCCAGGCGCCCGACCCGGAGGTCCTGCGCAATGTCGTGCCGGAGAACCGGCTGCGGGTGTACGACAGCCTCGCCGCGGTGCACGGCATCGCCGACACCGGCTCGGTGCTGGAGTTGCGCGCCGGCTTCGGCCTGGGCATCCACACCGCCCTGGCCCGCATCGAGGGGCGGCCCGTCGGCATCCTCGCCAGCAATCCGCTGCACCTGGGCGGCGCCATCGATGCCGACGCCGCCGACAAGGCCGCGCGCTTCATGCAGTTGTGCAACGCGCACGGCCTGGCCATGGTCAGCCTGGTGGACACCCCCGGCTTCATGGTGGGGCCGGCGATGGAGCAGCAGGCGCAGGTGCGGCACGTCAGCCGCATGTTCGTCGCCGCCGCCCACCTGCGTGTGCCGTTTTTCGTGGTGGTACTGCGCAAGGGCTACGGGCTGGGCGCCATGGCGATGGCGGCGGGCGGCTTTCACGCCCCCGAGTTCACCGTCAGCTGGCCGAGCGGCGAGTTCGGCGGCATGGGACTGGAAGGCGCGGTGCGGCTGGGCTATCGCAAGGAACTGGAGGCGGTGCCGGAAGGCGCGGAACGGGAAGCGCTGTTCCAGCAACTGGTGGCCAGCCAGTACGAAGCAGGCCAGGCGATGAACATGGCGGCGACGCTGGAGTTCGACGCCGTGATCGATCCGGCGCAAACGCGCCCATGGCTGGCCCGCGGCCTGGCGGCGGCCATCACGGCCGGCAGCAGCGGAGTACCACTCATCGACACCTGGTAGGGTGCCGGCACCAGCTCGGCAGCGGAGTGGGTAGCATGGCGCCTCTGCCCACTGCCCGGTTACCTGCATGCTCATTGCCCTCGCGGTCGTCGTCGCCCTCGCCGTGGCGATCGTCTACGTCAACCTGAGTGCCGGCGAGGCCCGCGTCTCCCAGGCCATCGATCACCTGTATCCCGTCGACGACCCGCAGTTCTACCGCGCGATGGGCATGCTCCTGGGCCCCGACATCGTGCCGGGGAACCGGGTGACGGCCTTGCACAACGGCGACGAGATCTTCCCTGCGATGCTGCAGGCGATCCGCGGCGCCAGGCGGACAGTGCTGTTCGAGACCTTCATCTACTGGTCCGGTGCGATCGGGGATGAGTTCGCCCAGGCGCTGTCGGAGCGCGCGCGCGCCGGCATCAAGGTGCACGTGCTGCTGGACTGGCTGGGAAGCCTGAAAGTGGAGAACCAGCTGGTCGAGGACATGAAGGCGGCCGGCGTGGAAGTGCACCGCTTCCACCCGCTGCGCTGGTACAACCTGGGCCGCATCAACAACCGCACCCACCGCAAGCTGCTGATCGTGGACGGCCGCACCGGCTTCACCGGTGGCGTCGGCATCGCCCCGCAGTGGACCGGCCATGCCCAGGACGAGGACCATTGGCGCGACTCCCACTACCGCGTCGAAGGACCCGTGGTCGCCCACATGCAGAGCGTGATGCTGGCGAACTGGGGCAAGACCTGCGGCCGGGTGCTGCACGGCGCCGACTACTTTCCCACCCTGGAGCCCGCCGGCGAGCTGGACGCCCAGATGTTCCACAGCTCGCCCAGCGGCGGCAGCGAGAGCATGCAGCTGATGGTGCTGATCGCCATCACGGCGGCGGTGAAGAGCATCGACATCGCCAGCGCCTATTTCGTGCCCGACGAGATGTCGCGCGGCGCGCTGGTGGCCGCCATCCGCCGCGGCGTGCGCGTGCGCATCATCACGCCCGGCAAGAAGATCGACACGCAGACCGTGCGGCACGCCTCGCGGGCACTCTGGGGTGAATTACTGGAGGCGGGGGCCGAGATGTACGTGTACCAGCCGACGATGTTCCACTGCAAGCTGGTGGTCGTCGACGGCCTGCTCACGTCCGTGGGCTCGACCAATTTCGACCCGCGCTCGTTCCACCTGAACGACGAGGCCAACCTGAATGTCTACGACCGCGGATTCGCGGCGCAGCAGACCGAAGTGTTCGAGCGCGACCTGGCGCGCTGCCGCCGCTTCACGCTGGCCGACTGGCAGCAGCGGCCGAAGCTGGAAAAGGCGCGGGAGCGGGTGACGGCCTGGTTGGCGCCGATGCTATGAGCCGGACGCAGGCCCTCCTGTCCGAATGGACCGCGACGTTCGTGCTCGGCATGCTGGCCGTCGGTGGTGGCAGCGTCGTCGCCCTTGCCGCCGGCTCGCACCCGGCACTGGGCCGCTGGGCTCCCTACCTCGCGTTCGGCCTGCTCCTGTTCGGTGCCGGCGGCGTTGCCATCAGCTCCCGC